>JAPOYZ010000323.1 GCA_026706325.1 Candidatus Aminicenantota bacterium | reverse complement strand
AGAAGGTCCTGCCGGGCCGGGTGGTGGTGGGAGACGAACGGGAACTGATCAGAAGCGGCGCCACGTTCCACGTGCTCACCCTCTTTCACGTCCTGGAGCACCTGCCCCGGCCGCTGGACTACCTTCGGCGGATCCGCCGGCTCCTGGCCGAAGACGGCGGTCTGGTGGTCCAGGTTCCCAACAGCCACAGCATCCAGGCGGCGCTCCTGGGCTCCCGCTGGTACGGCCTGGACTGTCCCCGCCACATTCACAACTTCACGGCGCAGGCGCTCATCGAGCTGCTCGGGCGCGCCGGCTTCCGGGTTCGCCGCGTGCGCCACTTCTCCCTGCGCGACAACGCCGCCGCCCTGGTCTCCAGCCTCTTCCCGGCCCTCGATCCCATGTCGCGGAAGGTCCGCCTGCTGCGGGAGACGAACCGGACGCGCTCCTGGGGGCTCTTTGCAGCGGAGGCCGTCTATTTCGGCCTCCTGCTCCTGGCCCAGCCCCTGGCCGCCATGGAGGCCGCCCTGGGACGGGGCGCCACGGTCACGGTGTACGCCACCGCCGAATAATCCCTCGAACCACCCTTTGCAACGGCCAGGAGCGGCGGTTTCCCAGCCGCCGAGAGGACCGGCGGTTTTCTAACCGCCGAACTCCCCCTGGCACACGGATTGCCTCACGGTATCCGGACCGGAATTGTTCAATCCGGCTCCGGGAGAGTAGACTTGCAAGGAGAGTTTCAATGACGTCCGAACTCACGATCATTCTCGTTTCGCTCGGAGGCCTCATCCTCACCGCCACCGTCAGCCTGGGGGGCCTCATCCTTACCCAATTCCGAGCCAGCCGCCGGGATATCGACGAACAATTGGCGGGCATCCGCTCGGAGCTTCGTAGTGCCTCCCGCAAAATTGAAGAAAACCGTGATCGCATCTCCCGGGTCGAAGTCTCGCTTACGGAACGAATTGGCCAGTTTGAGGTGTCGCTCAGAGAACGTATCGCCGAGGTTGAGTTGTCCCTTACCGAACGTATCGCCGAGGTCGAGTTGTCCCTTACCGAACGTATCGCCAAAGTCGAAGCCTCGCTTACCGAGCGCATCGCTCGGATTGAAGGCAACGTGGACGTGCTCCGCGAGCACTTCGTGGGAAAAGGACGCCGGGTTGTCTGAGCCCGCCGGTTCAAGCATTCTGGGTCGATGACAGTTGGCCGATTCTCCGGAACGCAGTAGGAAACTTGTTTCCGTCGTCGTCGTGAATTACCTCCGCGCCGAACTGCTCCGCGCCTGCCTGAAATCTCTCTTGGACCAGACCTGGCCCCGTCTGGAAATCCTGGTGGTCGACAACGGTTCCCGGGACCACAGCACGGACGTCGTCTCCTCCTTTGCGGACCGCGGAATCCGGCTTCTGGCCCTCACCGAAAACCGGGGTTTCGCCGCCGCCGTCAACCTGGGGGTCCGCCGCGCCCGGGGCGAACTGGTGGCCCTGCTGAACAACGACGCCGTGGCGTCACCCGAATGGATCGAGCAACTGGTGACCGGCCTCGACGCCTCGCCGGACGTGGGCATGTGCGCCTCCAAGATCCTCTTTTACGGGTCCGACGTCATCGACAAGGCGGGGCATCTCATCTTTCCGGACGGCCAGAACCGGGGCCGGGGAACCGGCGAGCCGGACCGGGGACAGTACGAGCGGACCCGGGAGGTCCTCGCGGCCGACGGCTGTGCCGCCCTCTACCGCAAGGAAGTGCTGAAGCAGGCGGGCGGCTTCGACGAGCGCTTCTTCGCCTACGCCGAGGACGCCGACCTGGCGCTCCGGGCCCGCTGGCTGGGCTGGCGCTGCCTCTACGTGCCCGGCGCGGTGGTGCACCACCACCACTCCTCGACGCTGGGCCCCTACTCTCCCCGGAAGATCTACTGGGTGGAGCGGAACCGGCTCTGGCTGGCGCTCAAGAACTTCCCCCTCCCCCTCCTGCTCCTGAACCCCTTCTTCTCCATCTATCGTCTGGCCTGGAACCTCTGTGCCGCCTTGCTCCGCCGCGGAGCCGCCGGCAACTTCCGCCGGGAAGGCTCGCTGTGGCTCCTGCTCCGGGTCCAGCTCCAGGCTTGGCGGGACGCCCTCGCCGGCGCCGGCCCGATGCTGCGCAAACGCCGCCGCATCCGAACCACCCGCAAGATCGGAGACCTGGAATTCTGCCGGCACCTCTTCCGCTTCCGCATCTCCGCCTACCGCCTCGCCTTCGGCGACAAGGAGCGGCGGCAACCTTGCCGCCGATAAGGGCGGTGGAGCAACGACATCCTTGTCGCCGACAGGGGGGGTGGAGCGGCGGCTTTCCTGCCGCCGAAGGGGGGGTAGGGGGGACGGAGTCCCCCCTTTACACCACGAAACCCAAAATCTCCCACCCACCGACCAGGATCGCCGACTCAAAAAAGTGTGATACTGTTCCCTACTGCCGTGCCTCTCCGGCCGCAGCATTCCGAGCTGGCGTAGCTCAAGGGTAGAGCAACTGATTTGTAATCAGTAGGTTGGGGGTTCGATTCCCTTCGCCAGCTCTCCCTTTCCGCCAGGCCGGACCCGGGTGTCGCGGCCGGCGGCTTGAGGCCGTTCCAATTTGAGTTTGAAACGGTCCACCGAAGTGCGTATAATGTGGCACTTCCCGTATCCTCCCTGGCAATCAGGCTGTTTTCCAGGAAGGTGGGGTGCACTGGCAGGAGCAAAACGGCGGGGCGGACGGGGATCGGAAATTCCCCGATGGCAATGAGGAGGGGTGGTCGAGTGGACAAAGGCAACGGGCTGTAAACCCGTCGCCCTTCGGGGCTACGCAGGTTCGAATCCTGCCCCCTCCAGACCAGGGAGCGGCGGTTTTCCTACCGCCGGCTGGGAACGGCGGTTTTCTTACCGCCGGATCCCTTGCCGCAAAGGAAGAATCCTGGCCGGTTCCGGAGTCAAGCCGACAATCGGAATGGTCTGGCTTGAGAGATCGGACTGAGAGTTTTCGCATACGGTCGAGAGCGGGAGTAACTCAGTTGGTAGAGTAATAGCCTTCCAAGCTATCGGTCGCGGGTTCGAGTCCCGTCTCCCGCTCCAACAGTGGCCTCGTGGACAACAGCCGGCGAGACGGGTATGTGCCCACGTAGCTCAGTGGTAGAGCACTTCCTTGGTAAGGAGGGGGTCACCAGTTCAATCCTGGTCGTGGGCTTTCCAACTGACAGCCAAAGGTAATTCAGGAGTTCCATCATGGCGAAGGAG
>JAPOYZ010000309.1 GCA_026706325.1 Candidatus Aminicenantota bacterium | reverse complement strand
TCGCTGTCGGAACACATCGGATTCGCGTTCGCCTACGCCTTGGCCGGCATGTCGATCATCGCGTTGGTAGCCGCGTACTCGGCCGCGGTGCTGCGCCGCTTGCGGCTTGCTTTGCTTCTCGCCGCCGGCGTCGCCTCCCTTTACGTCTACCTGTACGTCCTCCTCGTGAACGAGGACTTTGCCCTTCTCATCGGATCCCTCGGCCTCTTCGCCATCCTCGCGGCCATCATGTACGCCACCCGGCGCGTGGACTGGTACAGGACAGGTTCCCGGCCTCCGGAATCCTCCGCGTCTTCGTAGTCGTGGGAACCAGCCGGGTGACTCGCAGCTGAAGCCGCCAGCAATCGGCAGCATCAGGTCAGCGGTTGGTTTTCGGGGTGGCGGGAGCCTCCTTCGCGACTCCGCGATCACGGACCACGTCCATCGTGCGCTCGACCTCGGACCCCTTCAATGCCGGCTGGTCTTGGTTCGGAACGGCGACAACAAGTGGACCGCATTGCTCAAGCGTGATTTCGAGTGGAACCGGCTCGATCTCCACACGTTCGGAATCGGACAGATTGTCCGTTTTCGGACGGTGCATCCCTATCCTTTCGGGAGCTAACTGGGCCAATCGGACGGGACCCGGACCACGACGGTTCCCGCAATTTTGTCGTGCCATGCCTGACGCTCTGCATCCCAGAGAATCCAGAGCCAACCCAGTCCCACGACCAGCGTCGAAAGGATGGTGGCGAGTCCGCGCACCGCCGCCTCGGCGAAGCGGATCGGTGCTCCATCGGTGCGCACGACGCGCAACCGGCAGATGATGCCGCCGACGGTCGTTCCCCTCAAACTCCAGTGAGCGACGCGGTAGATCAACAACAGCAGAATCGTTTTCCCGCCATGAATCTCCAGAAGGTAGGTGACAAAGGCCACCATGGCGAGATCGATCAGGAGCGCCCCGATCCGGGTGAGGAATCTCGCACGGGGAAACGCCGAGAGGTCTTCCGCCGGTGCGGGTTCGTCTGGAAGTGCCGTATTGTCCGGGGATTCCAAAGCTCCGGCGCCAGCCGGTCCAATGCCGGCTGGAAGCGGGGGCGGTGAGGCTGGGGACGGAGCAGCCGGGTGCTCTTTCCTCAACCCCGCAAAGGCCTCGGTTGCCGCCGCGCCCAACGCCAACACGCCCAACACGGACCATGCTACGAAGCCGAGAACCGGAACCATGAAGACCAGAGTGACCAAGGCAAATCCGATGAGCAGCGACCGCGCGGCCTCGACACGGTCCTCCGGAGACTCCTCGGCCAGAAACCGGTTTCCGATCCATCGGGCAACGCCTACGCTACCGACGAGACCGCCGACCAGAATCAAGACCCAAAGGAATGGAATCAGCACCAGCCCGATGACGGTCACCGTCAGCATCAGCGAGACCGGCGCGATCAGCAACACCACCAACATTCCCACCAGACCCACGCTCAGCGGCTTGTCCTCCAGAGCCTGTGCGCAAGCGTGGACCGGGCCCGGGAAAACAAAATTGATCAGCAGGTACAAGACTGCCAGAACCCCGACCACAACCCAGATCCAGGGAAGACTCGGAACGATCGGGCGACCAATCAACAGTCCGTGGGTGAACCAGGGAATCACTTCGGCCAATATCCCGCCCGCGGGGATCGTCCCGACAGAGACCTGCTCCCCGCCCGGTTCGAAGTTTGGGGGCACATCCACACCGCCGCCGAGAACCACCAAATCTCCTCCGACGGTGGCTCCTTCCTCCACCTTGACCGTTCCCCCCAGGACCACTGCGTCGCCTTGGACGCGGGCGCTGCCGGCGAGTGTTGCTCCGCCGGCGATGACCACCATTTCGTCTCTGACCTTCCCTTCGATCCGTGCCAGACCCGAGATGACGACAAGCTTTTTGACCTCCTGGTCGCTTCGGAGAACGTAGCTCCCTCCGATCTTCACGACTTCACCGTCATCACCGCCGATCTCGACAACCCCTGGAATCGGCGGCGAATCAGGGCCGCCGGAATCGGCGCCACAGCCGGCGGAGAGACCCACCAGCACCACCACCAAAAGTCCCGAAATTCCCCAAGCGATCTTCATCGTCCAGCCTCCCTTTCCTGGAGCAAACGGGCCAGCGCCGCACAGAGCAACGCGCTCGCCATACCCAAAAATGCCATCACGAACATGAGATGTCCGGCAATCGGCTTCAGAATCACACGCTGCAGGACGCGCGCACCTTCCGCCAGCGTTACAACCGCATCGGTGACGGCCACTATGCTCGTCTCCACTCTTCCGGTCCCAAAAACATCGGAAACGCCAGCTCCCAAATTCAGCAAGTGCCAAGCAAAACCGAAGAGTCCCAGGAGAAGGGCAACCGACACTACTTGGCCAACCCAGGGCCATGCGATCCAGGGCTGCCCATACCACGGACTCTGCTGCCGGCTCCGAATCTGAGCCATCACCCGCGGAGCGAGCGTTCGCGGCGCCCGCGGCGGCTGGAGCTCGGTCAGCCTTCGATGAACCAGGGACTCCAAATCATCGTGCTTCATCATCCGTCTCCATCAAGCGCCGGAGAGCCTGGCGGCCCCGGTGAATGTCGGTCTTGACCTTGGCCAGGGTGACGTCCAGGATTCCGGCGATTTCCTTATAGCTTCGATCCTCGAAATGAAACAGCACCAGAGGGACCCGCTGGTGAGGCGGCAACCCACGAATTCCCTGCTCCAGCCGCGCATGCTGGCCGGCACGCTCAAGGTCTTCGGCCTGCGATCCCGGCGCCGCCAGCCTCTCTTCGTAACGCCGTCCGGCCGCGGCTCTGTCGGTCGAACGCTGACTGAACAATCGCCAGCGAGCCCGATACCGGGAGAGATGGTTCAGGCACAGGTTCGTGGTCACGGTTCGCAGCCAACCTCCCGCGGCGGGGTTGTCGCCCAGCCGGTCGAAATGTTCGAACGCCCTCAGAAACACCGTCTGGGACACGTCTTCGGCTTCGGTCTCGTTCCCCAGCAACCGCACGGCAATGCCGAAGACCCGTTCCTGGTGCTTGTAGACGAACGTCTCAAAAGCGCTGTTGTCGACCATAACGCTCCGGCGTCTGCGGAATCATCGTCATATAGGAAACCCCGAAGGCGGGCGAAAGTTGCATTCGTTCGTCAAAACACTTGATTCAAACTTCAGACTTGAGATGATCTCTTTCACGATGTGTTCAGCGATCCGGCGGAAGATCCCGGTTCGCTGCCAGACAACG
>JAPOYZ010000033.1 GCA_026706325.1 Candidatus Aminicenantota bacterium | reverse complement strand
AACGCAGTCCGCGCCTGTGCAGGGACGGTCGAATGCCGTGATGACTTTTGCCACGGGCTGTCGAGGCAATGCCGGCGCATGGCGCCGCCTCCAATCGACTATCATGGAACGGCCGTGCTAGGCGGGGTGTTAGCGGTACCCTGATTCCCTGAAAGCCAGGGAGGACTCGCAAGCCGCTGCAGCGAGGCTGACGACTCCGCTGAGGGTCGCCCCCGGTGAGCCACTCCGTTTCGTGCGGCGGTGTTGAACGTGGGGTCCTCCACAACGGGCGCCCGTGAACCTGGTCAGTTCCGGAAGGAAGCAGCCATAAGCGGGAAAGCGCGTGTGTCGGAGGGTTGCTCGACGGGAGCCGCGCGCGCGTTCCGGACCTCAGCGGAAGACTCGAAGCGGAGTGCACGGCCGGCAGGTTTCGTCCCGACAGGAGGAATCTCGAGACCCGCCGACTCAGGGTCGCGGCCGCGAACGAGTCTTTCCATGACCGAAGTGGATTCCGGAACCCGATTCAGCGTTCTTCACGGTTCGGCTTCCTTGAGCCCCGGCGAACCGGTGGTGGCCGGTTCCATGGGAACTTGGCGGGTCCGCTACCGGGTGGGGAAATACGGCATCGACGACGGAGGAAGAATCCGTGTCGCCAGGCGTTTCGTGAGTGACTGGGGAACACCCCAGACGGAACGGCCAGGCCAGGCCGACTTCCTGACCGTCTCCACCTCGGGCAGTGCGCGGGTCACGGTCTCGTGTGATCCGCAGGCCCACGTTCGACCCTGGCAGAAGTCCATGACCGTCTCTGTGAAGGACGGGTATCTCCGGGAGGGAGACACGGTCACGCTGGTTTTGGGCGACACCTCGGCAGGCGGTCCGGGCGCTCGGGCGCAGACCTTCTGCGAGCCCCGGTTCGAGTTCAAGGTCCTGGTGGACTGCTTCGGAACCGGCTCATTCGTGGAGCTGGAGCCGGCCGGCAGCTTCTCAGTCGTGGGCGGTCCGGCGGCCGAGCTCCAGTTGATGGTTCCCACAGACGTGGTCCTGGGCATCCCCTTCCGAGTCTCGGTCCGGGTCCTGGACCAATGGGGAAACCCGGCGGACCGCTACCAGGGGGTGCTGGATACCGGCGGCAGTGCGAAACTCTTCTATAGCCTGCCTTCCCGGTTGACTCTCGAGCGCGCCGATCAGGGAATTCTCTGTCTGGACGGCATCCTGGCCCGGGAGCCGGGAATCTATCGGATCGAGGCGGAGGATCAAAAAACCGGCCTGAGGGCCGTCAGCAATCCGCTCTTCGTGAAGCCGCACCAGCCGCGCCGGCGCCGGTTCTGGGGAGATCTCCATGGCCAGAGCGAGGAGACGGTGGGGACCCTGACGGTGGGTGAATACTTCTCGTTCGCCCGCAACAAGGCGTTGGTGGATTTCGCGGGCCATCAGGGAAACTGTTTCCAGATCACTCCGGGTGTCTGGGACCGGATCCGCGAAACGGTCAGGCGCTTCAACGAGCCGGGGCGGTTCGTCACCTTTCTGGGCTACGAGTGGTCGGGTCTGACGGCCGGCGGCGGCGACCGGAACGTCTATTTTCGAGGCGGCGACGGGCCCCTGTACCGGGCCAGCCGCTGCCTGATCGCGCCGGCAGGCCGGGATGAAGACCCCGAATGCTATCCCGTCGAGGAACTCTACCGGCAACTGGGAGCCCGGGACGACGTCCTTCTGGTTCCCCATGTGGGCGGCCGCTGGGCGGACCTGGACTCCTTCGATCCCGACTTGGAGCCGCTGGTGGAGATCTACTCCTCCTGGGGTGAATTCGAATGGCTCCTGAACGACGCGTTCGATCGCGGACTCAGAGTCGGGATCAGTTGCGGCAGCGACGATCACAAGGGCAGGCCCGGCGCCAGCTATCCGGGGGCCGGCACCTTTGGAGTCCAGGGTGGATTGCTCTGCGTCTGGGCTTCCGAGTTGACCCGCGAGAGCCTCTGGGAAGCCCTTCGCGAACGCCGCTGCTACGGCACGACCGGAGCCCGCATCGCGCTGGAGTTCGAGACCTCCGGCGGTGTTCCCATGGGAGGCGAGGAGCGGGCGCAAGGGCTTCCCCGCTTCCGGGTGCGGGTCGAAGGCACCAGTGACGTGGAACGCATCGAGCTGCGCCGGGGAACGGAGTGCGTCGACGCTCTTCCTCGAAGTCCCGGGATTCCCTGCTCGTCCGATACCGTCCGTATCGCCTGGTCGGGCGCCAGGAACCGCGGCCGGGGCCGGGCCGCTTGCTGGGACGGCTCCGTGGAGGCCGTGGGAACCCGAATCGTCGAGGCCAAGGACTACGCCTTCGACTCCCCGTCAGAAGGGATCCGGGAGGTCGGGCCGCAGCGCGTCACCTGGGAATCGGTGACCAGCGGCGATGCCGACGGCATCCTGTTGAAGCTGGATCCCGCCGACTCCGGCGTGCTCCGCTTCAAGACCGGGCGGATCCGATTCGACATCGGCCTGGAGAAGTTGGCGGACATTCCCGTGACCTGGCCGGCCGGGGGATTGGACCTGAAGGTCCAGGCCCAGCGCGAGCCCCTTGGGCTCGGCCGGAGCGTGGAGGCCGATTTGAAGGATCCGGCCGCACCCGCCGGACCGACACCCTACCATGTTGTCGTGCTCCAAAAGGACGGCGCCAAAGCCTGGGCCTCTCCCATCTGGGTTTCGCCGGGTCCGTAGCCTTCTTTCGGCTCGTCTCCGACTTCCTGATTCCGGGCTCCAATTCCTCCCCACTGACACCATCGGGGAATCGGGAAGCGTCACCGCGGTTGCATAGACTAGCTGCATGACCAATTCGACCAGGTATCCGACGGCCTGACGGGGAGCTTGAACTGATGGCAAATCAGGACCTGCCCGAATTCCTCCAGAGGGTGGTCGAGCGCTATCCGCAGGTGTGGGACGATTACGGCCGGCTCAGCCGGACGGTCGGCGGGATCGAGGGCCTCGACGTCCGTTCTCAACGCCTGGTCAAGTTGGGGATCGCCATCGGCGCCGGACGAAGGGGAGCCGTTCACTCCCATGCCCGCAAGTGCAGGAAGGCCGGCCTGAGCAACGCCGAGATCTACCATGCCGCGCTCCTCGCCATCACCACCGTAGGCTGGTCCGGAGGCATTGCGGCGCTCTCCTGGATCAACGATGAACTCGGCGAACTCTGAACCTCGCCGGCCAGCGGAGGAGACGGTTCGGGGGCGGGAAGACTCCTTGCCCGAATTTCTCACCAGGTCGCTATGCGTATGACGAAAAAGAATCTGTTTT
>JAPOYZ010000453.1 GCA_026706325.1 Candidatus Aminicenantota bacterium | reverse complement strand
ATTCGCAGCTTCGTCGAGTCGCGCCTGGGGCCGAACGACCGGGTGATGCTGGCCACCATCCGCCACCGGCTTCGGATCAATCAGGCCTTTACCAGGGATACGGAAAGATTCAGCCAAGCGCTTGACAAGGTCCCCTTCGAACCCCGGTTGGAGGGCAATCTGAGTCGTTTCATGGAGATCATGGACGACATCTTCGCCGACATGGGCGCCCTCGGCGTGGCCAACGATCCGAGCCTGGCTCAGGGGAACGTGGAGGAACTGGTCCCGCAGATCGAAGGAGCCATCCAGATGGCGGCGGGCGAATCGAGGCAGATCCTCTCCCAGATGGAAATCCAGGTGGCGTTCAGTTGCGCCGCCATCGGCGCCCTGGCCCGCCATCTGCGTTCCCTACCGGGACGCAAGCACTTGATGCTGATCTCGGCCGGATACCCGCTGAACGCCCGCACCGTCATGAAGAACATCATCCGCGAGCGCGCCGCAATGTTCGCCCCCAGCCAGTACGCGCAGGTCCACATGCTGGTGAACAGCAGCATGGCGGGTTCGGGCCGGCGGACCAGCTTCGAGTCCCGGTTGCGGTCGGTCATCGACCAGGCGAATCGATCGCAGGTCTCCATCTACAGCATCGACCCCCGGGGCCTGATGCCTCCGGCCATTTCCAATGCCGCGACCAGGCAGTCGGGAAGCCACATGTACGCTTCCCACTCGAATCAGGACATAACGGCTCCCCAGGATTTTCTCAAGACCCTGTCCACGGGCACCGGAGGGCTCTCCTTTCTGAACGACAACGACTTGACGCGGGGCATCGGGAAGGCCTTCGACGACGGGCGCAGCTACTACCTGCTGGGATACGCGCCCAGCGCCAAGCGGAAGCCGGGAAAATTCCACGAGATCCGGGTCAAGCTGGCGCGAAAGGGGGTCAAGCTCCGTTACCGCCAAGGCTACGTCGACGCGGACCCGGAACAGACGGCGCATGCGGATCTGGCCAACGCCTTCAAGTTTCCCGAACTGTTCCGCGACTTTCCCTTCCGGGTCCAGGTCTCCAACCCGTCGGGCAAGCTGATGGTCCGCACCTTGATCCCCACGCGTTCGTTCGCTTTTTCGCGCAACGGCCGGAAGAACCGTTGCGTCATGGAGATGTTCGGTGCGCTGGTCGACGATTCGGGCAAGTGGGTGGGTGAGGACTTCCTCTTCTTCAAACGCCTGGATCTGGACCTGGACAGCGAGGGCCTGGACCATTTTCAGCGTTACCGGGATTTCAGCTCCAGCTCCGAAAAGGACGCTCCGCCGGGCAAGTACGACCTGGTGGTGGTGCTGCGCCAGAGCCTTTCGGGCCGAATGGCGACCTCCACCCGCAGCGTCGTGGTGCAGTGAGCGCCAAAAAGCAAAGAGGCGAAAAGGAGAAGGACAGGGTGCACGACAAAAAAGTGACGACTTGATCAAGCTGCTGCTTTGGAGTTCGCCCTCCATTCCCAGAAGTCCTCGAAACGACCACTGAGCCGAACGCAACGGAGAGCCATGATGGAATTGGCTCCCCGGACGCTCCAATGCATCCCGGATCGTTTGAGTCGTGCTCCGATGGCGTTCTTGCATCCGGCTTCCACCACTCCGATTGAGGTACAGAGTCCCTGGGCCTCGAACCGGGCGTACCGCATGCGATGTCGATTCTCGTGGAAATAGGTCCAGGCCGCCTTTCCCTCCTCGTGATGGGCGGCCTCGGCGGCAAGCACCGACAGGAGGGTCTCGATCCGACCCGAATCGAGTTCCCCGCAACGTTGTTCGGCCCATTCCCGCGCCGACGGGCGATCGGCGTACAGGCTTTTCGAGAGCCGATGGAGTCGCTCCTTGGCGTGGAAACGATCGACAATCTGCACCGCCTCCGGGAAGAGTTCGCCGGTCAGACCCCAAATCCACTTGGCTCCATCTCCGAGGACGACTTGCCGCGGCGCTTGTCCGAAACGGCGGCGCTGAGCCTCGCGCTCCACGCGTTGAGCGAACTCCGAAAGCTGGGGATCGGTGTCCCGGGTGGCGGCGCTCTCGATGGCCGCGGTGTAGGTGACCGAGCCCGGGTCGCGCTGGGGCCGGCCCTGCGCGTCCCGCCGCTCGGCACTCCAGACCGTACAGAGCTTGGCTTCCCGGGTTCGGGACGACCCGTCGGGCTGTTTGCCCGCCCGCCCCGCCACCTCGGTCGGTCGCATCGGCACCCCGGTGCCGTCCAAGCCCAGATAGAGCGTCGCGGGCAAGGAGAGTCCGTCATCGGGCTCCCGAGTCTGTCGCTCGTAGTCCGCGACCTCCTCTCCCAAAGCCTGGGCCGACCGTTGCACCTGCTTGGCCCCCACGTCCACTCCCGCCAACTCCTCCAGGAGCTGACTGCTTTCCTGAAAGCTGACCAGGGAGGCGACCGCCCCCACCATCCGCATCAGGGCCGGAGACAAGGAACTCCCCTCCAGTCCCAGCGCACGGTCTCGGGGGCAGAAGCCGTGGCCGCACTCCCCGCAGTGAAAATAGGCGCGCCCCAATCGCATCGGCCCCAGCGCCGTGGCGAACCGCTTGGTCCGCCGCCCCGCGTAGCGCGCCGTCCCACCACAGGAGCAGGAGTGGCTGGGAGTGGCATCGGAATGATCCTGGTTCAGATGGGCTTCCACCGTCCGGGCCGCCAACTCCTTGACTTGGCGGCGGAGCGCCGTCTCCAGGGCTTCCAAGTCCAAGGCGTCGGCCGCTGCGGGTCCCATCAGGGTTCGGACTTCCCGCTCGACCTCCTGCGCCAGCGACTTTTGGAGCCCTTTTTTTGGCCCTTCCGGGCCGGAGAGGCGCCCAACTGGGCTTGGCAGATCTGCTCGCTGACCTCCACCAACTCCTTCACCAGGCTGCGCAATCGACGATACTCGGCAATCTGTTCCTGGGTGCGTTCGACGGCGGGACCGGCGGGAATGATCCGGGTCACGGTCTTGCGGTTGACGCGACGGGTCAGCGAGTAACAGGGTCCGTGACCGCGGGCCCCGGGTTGGGCGCAGTGGCAGTACTGCTTGCCACAGCGTCGGTACCGGGCCACCAGGGAACCGGGACGGAGATCCCCGAGTTCCACAATGGCTCGTTTGATTTGTCGGCGGCGTTGTTCGAGTTGGGGTTGAGACGGACTTGGTGAGGACATGGGCGCTCTCCTTACTGACAGTAATAATAGCTGTCAGTAAACCTACCCTCAATCCCTGACGTTCTCTGGCCCTCGCCACCAACATCACTTTCCTGTCGTGCACCCAG
>JAPOYZ010000162.1 GCA_026706325.1 Candidatus Aminicenantota bacterium | reverse complement strand
CGGGGGCCCGCGCACCACGATCGGGATCGGAGTACTACGCGACCGAACCCCCCGGCCCTCCACCGGCCGGGACCGGCAGGTCATGAAGACGGAGTTGGAGGACAAGGGTCTTCCCCAGGGCTTCACCGGGTCGCCGGTCGCCGGCTACCTCTACTTCGCAGTCGGAAAGTTCCGCAAGAAGGCGGAGCACCGGCTCGAATACCGTGGAAACGGCGAAGCCGCTGTCCTGGTCCTTCCCGGCAAATAGAACGACCCGGCCACTCGACAGCGCGGCGGCGCACTTTCGCCCCACTGCGGGCATCCCCTTCTCAAATTCAACTTCATACCGGACTTCGTTTTTCTTGCTGGTAGGATTGTGCAATGGAATCCGTGCCCTGGAAGGTTTCTCTTCACGGCGGACACAGCGGCGCCTTCTGCGATCACGCCGAAGGGACTCTCCAGCAGATTTTGGAAGCCGCGGTGGCGCAGCAGATGTCGGTATTCGGGATCTCGGAGCACGCTCCCCGTCTGGGAGAACGCTTCCTCTATACCCGGGAAATCGAATTGGGATGGGACGTCGCCAAGCTGGAGCGGGACTTTCAAGCCTACCGATTGGCGCTGGACCCCCTGGTTCGCGAGTTCGCTCCCCATCTGCAGGTCCTGAGAGGTTTCGAAGCCGAGGTCGTCCCCAGCGCGACCTATGCCGACGTCATGCACCGTTACCGGTCGGACATGGACTTCGACTACATGGTGGGTTCCGTCCACTTCGTGGGGGAAATCATTATCGACGGCGAGCCCGAAGACTTCGAACGCGCCCTGAACCGGGCCAGCGGTCTGGAAAACCTGGCGATCCGTTACTACGAGGGAGTTGCTCGAATGGTCGAGGCACTCCGGCCCGAGGTGGTGGGGCATCTTGACCTGATCCGAAAGAACGGCCGGAACTACGGCCCGCTGGATACACCGGCCATCCGGCGGTCGGCCCGCCAGGCGCTGGAGGTGATCCGGCGCCATGGCTGCATCCTGGATCTCAACACGGCCGGATACCGCAAGGGCTTGGGATGCCCCTACCCCGAGCCCTGGTTGTTGCGGCAAGCCCATGAAATGGGCATCGGCGTCTGTTTTGGCGACGACAGTCACGGCCCCCACCAAGTGGGCGCCGGCATCGAGGAGGCCCGCCTCTACCTGCTGGACAACGGCGTTTCCGAGATCCGGACGCTGGCCAGGGAAGGGGACCGGGTGGTCCACAGATCCATCCCGCTTCGCTGATTCACCGGGTCGAAGTTACGGAGTTACCCATGAGCTATTCCGCAGAAGAGCCAGGAACACCTCGAATCGAAATCGGCGGCCGGGTGCTGGCGTGCCCGGGGGGACACGCACCCAAGGCGGTCCGGCTCGGAGACGATCATCTCCTGGTTGCCGCCCGCACCGGGCTGACCGGAGTCGCCGGCAACAGCTCCGTCTCCCTGGTGGAGTCCCGTGATGGAGGCGGGACCTGGACCCGTCCCCGCACCATCGTCGATTCGCGGGACGACGAGCGGGTGCAGATGATGAGCCGTCTTCCCGGCGGCGCACTCCTGCTGGGGTTCACCCGGCGTTCCAACGGCGCCTGCAAGGGCATGCTCATGACTTCTTCCGACGAGGGCGGGAATTGGGATGATCCATTCGAGTTGGGGCCGGGACCGTTCGACTACGTCTATCCATTCGGGGGTGTAACGGTGCTTTCCGACGGCGAACTCCTGCTCACCGCCTACGGCGGCTACTACCCGGTCTACGAACATGGGGACAAGCCGAAGGAACGAAAGGGCGACTTCACTTGCTTCTTCCGCTCTCGCGACGGCGACCAATGGGAGTACGGAGGCCTGATCGCCCGCTTCACCACCCAGCCCCATCTCTTGCGCCTCTCCTCGGGCGTGCTCCTGGCGTCGCTCCGCAGCGCGGAGCTGGCGGAGGCCATGACCTATGAGGAGTCCCTCAAGAGGCCGCTGGCCCGCACTCTGGTGAGCGAGTCCCGGGACGAAGGCAGAATCTGGTCCCGCCCCCGGCGGGTGACGGACGCCGCCGAGATGCAGGGTTTTCTGTTGGAGTCCTCATGGGGCGAACTGGTCATGACCTACAGCGTGAGGCACAAGCCCTACGGAGTCGCCGTCCGGACCAGCCGCGACCAGGGAAAGAGCTGGGGGCCGCCCGCGGCCTTGGCAGACGACGCTCCGGCGACCGACGTGGGGCTGTCCCAGACCCTGGAAATGGAGCCGGGACAGTTTCTCACGCTCTACCATTGGGAGGATCGCAGCACTCCCCGTCGGGAGGCCAACCTGTTCGGGGTCTTCTGGCGGATGAATCCGCCCTCCGGCTGTTCGTAAGTATCTGGGAATCCGCCGCAATATTCAGGAGCAGTACTCGTTCAGCTTGACGCCCAACTGGTCGAGCTCTTCCCAGGTGTTGAAGAAGTGGACACAGACGCGGATGTCCCGGGGGTGCTCCAAGGGCGCCACCACGAGCCCGTCCTTCTCGGCCAGGCGTTCGTAGAAGTCCATCCCCAGAAATCCCTCCGGCAGCCTCAGGCTCACCACACCGCTTCGGCTTCCGTCTTCAAGGGGAGAGATCAGCCGGAAGAGCCTCGAATCGCGGACCCATTCCGAGAATCTCTTGGAAAGATCAGCGGTCCGGGCATGGATCCGGTCCCAGCCCACGTTGTCGAGCCAGCGCAGGGTTTCGGCGAATCCTCCAAAGACAGGCAGGGCCCGGGTCCCGAACTCATACCGGCGGCCGTCCGGATGCCATTCGTAGTCCCCGTCGTCCTCGATGACGACCTGGCTGTGGGCCCCGGTCCACGAGACTGGTGTGGTGGCCAGGATCTCCTTGCGGGTCAGGAGTCCGCCCGTCCCCTTGGGACCCAGGAGCCACTTGTGGCCGCAGAACGAGTAGTAGTCGCAGCCCAGATCGTGGAAGTCCAGCGGGATGTTACCCGCAGCCTGAGCGCCGTCCAGCAATAGCCGCACGCCACGCTTGTGCAGCTCCCGCGCCAGCTTCCGCGCCGGAAGGACCCGGCCGTTGCGGCGGGAGACATGGCTCATGGCCACCAACCGGGTGCGCGGCGAGATCTGGCCCAGAACGCTGCCCAGGACGTCTTCACCTACGTCCATGGGAGCCCGGCGATAGACGACCCCGAAACGGTCCTGGAGGTTGTAGGACGGTTGCAACAGAGCGGGATGCTCATGGTTGCTGATGAGGATCTCGTCTCCCGCCTTCCAGTCGATGGACCAGATGACGATGTTGAGCCCCTCGGTCGTATTGTGGGTCAGCGTCACCTCTTCTTCATCGG
>JAPOYZ010000604.1 GCA_026706325.1 Candidatus Aminicenantota bacterium | reverse complement strand
CTACGGGTCGCGTGCAGGCTTACAACTTCTCCGGCGGGCTGGTCGGAAACAACGACGGCACCATCTCTGCCTGTTATGCCACAGGACGTGTCCAGAACGGTGGCGGGCTGGCCGGAAGGAACAGCGGCACGATATCCGTCAGCTACTCGACAGGCCAAGTCACTTCTTTGTCACTCCCCGCCGATGCCTTGGTGTACCAGCATCATGGAATCATCGACTTCAGCTATTTCGATTCCCGGACAACGCTGTGGTTCTTCACTTCTCAGCGCTCTGTCCATGAAAAGACGACCGAGCAACTGCAGGAGCCAACCGGCTACACGGGGCTCTACCAGCTCTGGAACGTGGATCTGGACGGCGACAACTCTCCCGACGATCCCTGGCACTTCGGCACCACCAGCCAGTATCCGGTCCTCAAGGCCGATCTGGATGGCAGCGGTGGCGCAACCTGGCAGGAGTTCGGCTACCAGATCCGGGAAGGACCGACCCTGTCGGCCACGACGGCGCTCAGGGGCGGGGAAACCCAGGTGGACCTCAGCTGGACCAGCGTGAATACGGGACACTGGAACCCGGCTCCATCCGTCACCTACACCCTGCGACGTGACACCTACGCTTTTTATCAGCTCAGAAATATTGCGGAAGGCCTCAATGCGCTTAGCTACACCGATACCGTTGCGCCCAGTTACCGCGATTTCAATAGCAATCGCTATGCCTATCAGGTAGCGGCCGTGGTTTCGGGCGGCGAGGCGACCCACAGTGTACCCACCTTTCTGCAGCCGGACACCCAGGCACCGTCGGTCCGGGAAATACGCCTGAGTGGAGGGCCAGTGGGGACCGCCTATGCAGAAGGGGACGAAATCAGGGTGACGGTGAGTTTCAGCGAGAACCTTACGGTTACGGGAGAACCACGGTTGACCCTTGAGCTGGGGGGCGGACAACGAACGGCGATCGTCAAGAGCCGAAGCGGTTTATTCAGTCTGAACTTCTACTACACAGTGGCGTCGGGGGACATGGACACGAATGGGGTGAGCGTCCCGGCGGGCCGCATCGACCTGAGCGGCGGGACCATCGAGGACGAGGCAGGCAATCCGGCCCTGCTGGACTATCCGGGAGTGGAGCCGAGTCTCAGCCACAAGGTGGACGGCGTCAAGCCGATGCTGCTGGGTGCAGCCGTCAACCAGGTGCTGCTGGTGCTGACCTATGACGAGGGGCTCGGCTCTTCGGCGCCGGACAAGGACGATTTCACAGTGGAGGTCGGGGGCGTGGAGCGGAGCGTCAGCAGCGTCGCGGTGAACGGCGGGGTGGTGGAACTGACCCTGGAGACGGCGGTGGGGAGTGGGGATACGGGAATCACGGTGAGTTACTCTCAAGGTTCGAATCCAATCCAGGATTTGGTGGGCAACCAGGCCGACGACCTGAACGACCAGTCCGTCGACAACACCACGGGGGCTTCCAACACGGCGCCCGAGGTCACGAGTTCGGCGGACTTCACTACCTCCGAGAACGGGACCGAGCGCTGGCGGTTGACGGCGACCGACTCCGACGACGGGGACGAGGTCACGGGCTGGGCGATCTCCGGGGGAGTCGACCGCAGCCGGTTTTGGATCGAGGAGGTCACGGGGGACTTCGGTTTCAGCCAGCCGCCCGACTATGAGACGCCGCTGGACCAGGCGAGTCCGGCCGGTGACAACGAGTACGTGGTGATGGTGAGAGTGACCAGCGGGGCGGGATCGAGGGCGATGACCGCGCAGCAGGAGATCCGCGTCACGGTGGAGGATGAGGACGAGCCTCCGGGCGTGCCGCAGACCCCGTTCATTTCGGAGCGGACCCTGGACGGTCTTAAGGTCGAATGGACTGCTCCCGACAGCAGAGGATCCGGTATCAGCGGCTACGTGGTGCAGTATCGGAAGGCGGACAGTGGCAGCTTCACCGAAGTGCAGGCGGGGACAGGGCTGTCCTGGACGCTGACGGGGCTGGAGGAGGACACGATCTACGCGGTGCAGGTGCAGGCAACCAACCACGAAGGATCCGGCCCCTGGTCGGAGTCGGTTCGAGGGAGAACGGACGCTCCGCTGACGGTCGAGATCGCCTCGTTGGAGGCGTCGCCGGTGGATGGTCCCTTCACCCTTCGAATCGTTTTCTCGGAGACGGTGACCGGCTTCGACAGCAACGACATCCAGATCCAGGTGGAAACCGACTGCAGGGATAGCCGGAACAACCCGCTCTACTGCATTCCGGGCCGAGGGGCACTGCGATACCCGGACGGCGCCGGAGCCTTCTCAGGCCCCACCTTCGGCCTCACCCTGACCCCGAGGACCGACGAGGTGGCGGGAAACTACACCCTGGGGATCCGGATACCGGCCGGAAGTGTGCAAACTTCCGGGGGCGACCACTCGAACAGGGAGGCAACCCTGCAGATGCGGGTTTTGACTCCGGGAGCGACGGCGCCGGAGCCGATTTCGTCGCTGGACCTGAAGGCGAGTCCCGGCACCCGGTCGGTGAAGCTGAGCTGGAGTCTGCCCTCCGATAACGGAGGCTCAGCCATTGTCCGCTACGAGTACCGGTACGCAGCCGTAGGGGAGGGGTTGGGCCTCTGGAAGAGCGCAGGTGCCGAGGCGCTCGGCGTGACGGTGGGGAATCTGGCCGGCGGCCGGGAGCACGTCTTCGAGGTGCGTGCGGTCAACGGGTTGGGCAAGGGACCGATTGAAACGGTGATGGCCACGCCGCTGGCCGGAGGAGGATTCGGCGGCGGAGGCGGTGGGGGAGGTGGCCTGCTGTTTCCTCCGGAGGCCCCGACAGCCTTGAAGGCAACGGCCGGGGACGGGGTCGTGCGGCTCGAGTGGAGCCCTCCTGAGAACGATGGAGGCTCTCCCATCCGGCGCTACGAGTACCATCTCAGGGAGGGCCGCGGTGAGTTCAGCGAGTGGATCCCGATCCCGGACAGCGCCGTCGACGAGGTCAACGCCGCAGGGTTCACGATCGGAGACCTGCTCAACGGGACGGTCTATGCCTTTGAGCTGCGGGCAGTCAACGCCGCCGGCAACGGGCGGGTGTCGGAAGCCGTGGAGGTGACGATGCCGCTCGACCCGGCGTATGGATCCAATTTCCGGGCCGAGGACCTCGAGGGAGTGGAACTAGTGCTGGAGGCCTTTCTCCTGGAGGGGAGTTCGCGGGACCGGCAGCTGCGGTTCGGGAAGGGGTTGCGGTTCGAGGAAGACGAGCTGGATGGGGAAGGCGAAGTGACGGCCACCGAGATGGGCAGTTACGGGTACCGCTACACGAGCCGGACGACGGGGGATCTGGG
>JAPOYZ010000569.1 GCA_026706325.1 Candidatus Aminicenantota bacterium | reverse complement strand
ATGTGTTCTTGGCCCCGCGCCGGGTGTTCGACGCGGCGCGGGTCTGTCTGGCCTGCGGCCAGCGGGTGTCCTGCGCTGCCGAGGCCGTGGCCGCCATGTTCACGCACGAGGACGGCCGCCCCGAGGCGTGGATCGTCAGGGGAGGTCTGACGCCCCGAGAGCAAGAGGACTTGTGGGCCAGATCGGGAGGCGTGGTGGACATGGCGCTCATCGCCGAGGCGGTCCAGTAGAGGAATTTCCAATGAGAAAATGCAAGGGCACGCCGGTTACAACGGCCATCGCTTCGTCTTAGGCATGATCCGCAAAGACCATTGGTTCGTGCGGCTATGACGGCCACGGGAGCTCCGCAGGCAACGACCGTGCGCGTAGACCCGGAGAAAGAGGTCCAGGCGTGGTGCCGGGACTGCCGCTGGGAGCGATTGCGCTGGGGCGAGGAGGCCGAGCGCGTGACCCGCTGGGCGTACAATCACTCCGTGAGTACGGGTCACTCGGTAGAGGTCAAGCAGACCAAGATGTTCGCCTACAGGAAAACTGTCTGATGGTCGCTCCCGATCGGTAGAGCTGCTCGATAAAAAGAATTGGGTCGGCATCACCTGGCAGTCTTGGCGGTCGTCCTGCAATTCGGCCGTGTTCGACTGACGGCTTCGCAGCGAGGCCGGGATATGGCCCGTTCGGCTAGCCTCCGCTAATGTCAATACAGCGGGAGCCCGAGAAGAAAGTCTTCTCGGGCTCCTGCGCGTGATATGGCCTGATGCCTGCGGCCCGCTGCTACTGCTGCCTCAAAGTGAGGGCCGACGTCCGCTGGACGGCGCTGTCGTGGATTCCCAAGCCCATACCGCTGTGCGAAGAGTGCGTCCGGGCGATCGCCCGAGGAGTGTCGGGGGACGGCCAGTGAGGGTGGAGGTCTGGTAAGGTGGCTTCCAGCGCGAAATAAAGACCGCTCTCCCGGTAGAGGAGAGCGGTCTGAGACGGACCTGGCATGGAGGGCCGCCATGGCTAAGCATAGCCCGAAGAACACTGACAGCGCCCTCCTGTGAGCCCCGACACCACGCTCCCGGAGATGGCTGCATGGTGGTCCGAGACGGCCTCCTGCAGAGTTTTCCCGTGCAAGCTGGAATGGGATTCGAAGGCCAAAGATGGGGTTGGTGCTAAGAAGACCAGACAGCCTCACGGGTGGAACTGGACGGCATCAGCCGATCCCGAGGCCATATTCGCGATGGATTGGTCCGACGCCAACGCCTACGGGTGCGTGTTCGACAATGGGACCGTCATCGACGTCGACGACTGGGACGAGGCTCGCACTCTGATCGAATCCCTGCCTGAGACGCTGGCCGTGGCCTCGTGGTCGGGAGGAGCCCATCTCTATCTGCGGGGAGCGACCCGCACAGCGTCCCGACCTCTTCCGGGCATCGACACCCGGTCGGGCAAATCGGGCTACGTGTTCGGCCCCGGATCGGTGCTCCCCGGCAAAGGCGAGTGGAACGTCCTCTGGCTGAAGCCGATAGCGGACATGCCCCAATGGGTGTCGGAACAGCTGAAACCCGCCAAGACACCGGCCGGCGTCCACACACCCATCGGCCCGTCGTCAGCGGCCGAGGCGCTGCTCTATGTCCCGTGTACCGGCGACCAGCAGGACTGGCTGGACCTGACCATGAGCTACAAGGCCGCGGGAGGCGAGCACGGGCCGTGGGACGAGTGGTGCCGCAGCGGGCCGGGATACGACGCCTCGGAGAACCTTTCCAGATGGAATTCGATCGACCCTGAAGGCGGCCTGGGTCCGGGCCTGCTCATAAACCGGGCTAAAGCGGGTGGATGGGTCTACAGGGCGGACATCGGGTTTGACGTCCCCGACAGCGCCCAGGCAGAGGCAGTCAGGCATTTGACGGCCCTCCCGGACGCCGAAGAGCCGGAAAAACCCCCGGAAGTCGACTTGTCGATCGCCCTCCTGTCCACCCTGGCCGAATACGATTTCCCGCCTACCAGGGCGCTGTTGGAAGTCGGCGGGAAACTCGTGCTGCCCGCGGGCGACACTGCTGCCGTGTTCGCCGATCCGGGGACAGGCAAGACGTGGCTCACCCTGTTCGCCGTCGCTTCGGCGGTCGGGGCGGGCGGCAGGGCAGTGTTCATGGACGCCGAGGATTCGCCTGCGGAGTTCAAAAAGCGAATGGCCGCCGTCGGCCTTCCGTCGTCCGAGGACGTTCTGTACTGCCAGTGGCCGTTGTCCGAAGGTGTCTCCGAACATGTGACCGGATGGCTGTCAGAAGCCGGCGACCCGTCCATGGGCGTGGTGGTCGTGGACACGCTCTCGTCGACGGGAGGGGCGCTCAACACCTCCTCGGAATTCCAGGAATGGTATTCCAAGCACATGAACGCAATGGCCCGGACGGGGGCCGCGGTTGTGCTCGTGTCGCACACGGCCAAATCGAAGGAGGGCCGCTACGGCCCTCTAGGGTCGATCGGGATCGAAGGCAAAGTCCGGTTCATGTGCTCGGTCTCATTCGCCAAGGACCGCAGCGACGTGAGGGTCGTCACCAAGCGTAAGGACAACAACTCCAAATCAGCGGTGCTGATGCACCACGCGCTGTGCGAAATCCACCTGGACGAGGAGGAGGGAACCGTTGCCCTGGCCGAGCCGAAAGACTTGGACTCTGACGCCCTGCTTCTGCTGCAGCTGCCTGACGGGGAGTTCGAGACTGCCGAGGCGGCGTCGATAATGGGCCGATCGGACAAGACCGCGGCCCGCAGGCTGGACAAGCTCGCCGATAAAGGCTGGCTGGACAAGAAACCGGGAAAGGCCTATCAGAAGACATCTTGGAGGCGTAATCCGACTTCTGGACAAAATTCCGGTATATAAGGTGTGTCTAGATGTCCAGAAGTAGGATGGGGATCAACATAATCCCTGATAGATAGATAAATGAGACTTCTGGACATCTAGACACACCCTATGAAAGGGGAAATTTGTCCAGAAGTTGTCCACAGCCTGCGAAATACCGGCTTCGCAGCGAAGCCGCCTCCGGGGAGAGCTGTTTGTAGCCTTCTCGCATGAACTTAGAGGAAGCCATCGCCCGCCGGATCGCCGACTCCCTGGAGCGCCTGGCGGCCAAGCCGGTAGTCGTGCTGGCGTCGTCGGCCGTCGCAGCGCTCCAGCGGATCGCTTTCGGGCTGGAAGCGTGCTCGAAGGCCGGCTGGGAAATAGCGAGGGAACTGCGGGAGGCCAACGACCTGGCGGCCATCGACAAGATGTTCCCCAACGGGATCAGAGCCCAAGACGACGATTTCCACTCGAAATTGAGGAACAATTCG
>JAPOYZ010000571.1 GCA_026706325.1 Candidatus Aminicenantota bacterium | reverse complement strand
GACGTTCAGGCTCTGGTCCAATGCGCCTACGAATTCGTCCAGGAAGTGGGGTTTGAATCGACCCGAAACGCTTTCCACGAGGAGGATCGTTGGAGAAGCGGGCCGTTGTATATCTTTGTCGACGAAAAGACGCCAGATACCGCCATGGCCCGGGCGTTTGTCTATCCTCCCGATCCGTCACGTGAAGGGACGGCTTGGGGCCTGTCGATCGACGCCTACGGCAACGATGTGTTCCGGGACGCAAACCGCATCATCGACAACTTCGGTGAAGGTTGGCTCTACAACTCCTTCGTCAACCCGGCGACCGGCCGGGAAGAGCCGAAGGTGTCCTATATCAAGGGAATCGATTGGGAGGGAATTCCAGCCTTTATCGGCGCCGGGATCTACCGCCGCGATATTCCCGGCACCTGCCTGCGGGACGAGGTCAACGCCATGGAGCTGGCGAACGATCCTTCCGACCGGAGACTGCAGGAGTTCGTTCGTTGCGCCGCCATGGAGTTGGAGTCCATGGGTTATTTCGCCTCCGTCAGCCTCTCGGGGGACCCGCGCTGGCGACGCGACTCGATCTACGTGTTCGGCGTGGACGGGAACGGCAACACGCTGTTCAGCGGCGACCCCTACCGCTGGGGCGGTTGGACCTTGGGCGGGGCCGATTCCGAGTTGACCTCGCTGAGCGACCGGGACGACCTGAGCGTGGCCGACGCCTTCGGTGAGACCTTCCTCTACTACATGTCGCGCGATCCCTCCACCGGGATGCAGCAGCGAAAGGTGGTCTTTGTCAAGCGGGTCGTCGCTTACGGCCTGCCGATCCTGATCGGCTCCGGCTACTATCTGGAAGACGGGGAATAGGATCAGCCCATGGCGTCTTTGGCCGTCTTCAGAAGCTTCACCGCCTTCGTGGCGATGGCGTCTCCCGCGGGACGAGCGAACGGAGGCCGCAGGTAATAGCGGTAGGCGGCCGACATGTACTCGCCGTCCCCCACGTCCCGGCTGGTGCCGATGTAGCCCAGATATCCGTTGCTGTAGGCGGCGGGTATGGTCATGGCGAATGGACTCTGCCGCCGAATCTGTTTCCCGATTCCGGAAAAAGCCTCGCACGGGATGGTCACCACCGCGACGTCGCCCAGGGCGACGGCTTGCAGGGGAACCGGAAGGGATTCGGGCAGGGCGGTGCCGTTCCTGTGAACCTCCAAAGCCCAGTCGGTCCATCTCAGCAGCGGCCGGGCCAGGTTCCTCCGGTATTTCATCTTCATGGTCGCGGAAAAGTTGTAGCCCAGGACCCGGAGCGTGTCGGGGTCGCCGGCCTCGGTTCGCCGTTGAAAATCCATCAGTTCCTGCCGCTGTTGCCGAAGCTCCTCAGGTGAGGGCAGGGGACCGTAGGGAACCTGGGCCGTACCCCAGGCCAGGGCCAGGGCGGACCTGGAATTGGGACGGGCTTGGGAGGCGGCCCGGATGAAGGCGTCTCCCAGGCGCCGTCCGGTGGCCCGGGCCCTTTCGGCCCCGTCGAACATGCCTTTGACGTTGATGTCCCCGGCGCAGCCCTGGAGGAAAAACCCCACTGGCCGTTGGGGGTGGAACGATTCCAGCAGGTCCAGGATGGCCCAGCCCGAGAAGTCGGGATTGATCACCGGTTCCTCCAGGTTGTAGGAGGCCACCGGGTGGCCCGTAAAATGTCCCATGACGGCCAGAGGCGTACCGTCGGGACGATCGAAGCGAAGCATCGAAACCAGGGGATCGTTGGCGCCCTCGAAGTCCCCCAACAGAACCCGGTCCTCCTCTCGCATGAAGTAGGTGGAACCGTCGGGCCGGACCCCCTTGCGGTTATAGGTGATGGAGGACTCCTCCGCGGTCGCCCAGGAGAGTCTGGCCGGCTCGAATCCGGCCTCCAGGGAGCGGGAGGCCTCCCGGAGATTCCTGAAGAACAGCTTCCCGAACCCTCGTGCGTTGTTCCTCAGGCCGCCCAGGGTGACGACCGAGTGATTGTGGGTCGCGGAGGTGATGGTCTGCTCCTGGCGAATGCCCAGTCCCCGGGCCAGGTGGCGCCGTCCCTCGGACCAGATGTTGTAGTCGCTGTTGACCCAGCCCAGAGTCAGCTTCCCCTGCCGCAGGGCCAGGAGACGGGTCTCCATGGGGCCCTCGATCTTCCGGACCACCGGATTGACGCCCAGGGTCGGAGATGGGACGCCTGTGGGCGGGGTGCAATCGAAGCGGAGGGCGGAGATCTCCAGCTCGCCGCGGCCCACCCTCACCTGATCGGCCGCCGGTTTCCCCCACGCACGCCGCGGGAACGGCAGCAGGGAAGCTCCCAGACCCGCCAGAAAGTGACGCCGGTCGGTGCCTCTTCTCTTGTCTTCTTTCATAGCCGTGTCACTTCGCGCCGGCGCGGAAAGGCGAATCGCCCGGCCGGAGCCGTCGCTCCTACCAGAGCGTGTAGCCTCCATCGATGACGATGCTGGCGCCGGTCACGTAGCGGGAGGCGTCGCTGGCCAGGTAGACGGCCAGCGGTCCCAGGTCTTCGGGTTGCCCGAAGCCGCCCATGGGGATGTTGGCTATGAAGGTCTCGATTACCTGGGGGTGATCCTTGGACCAGCGGATGTTGGGCTCGGTCATGAAGCCTCCGGGGCAGATGGCGTTGACCGTGATGCCGTAGGGCGCCCAGTCGGCCGCCACGGCCCGGGTGAAGTGGATCACGGCCGCCTTGGAGGTCTCGTAGTGCCGGCCGCCGATGTCCCGGGCCACGATCAGTCCGTTGATTGAGGCGTTGTTGATGATGCGTCCTCCCTGGCCCCGGCCCACCATGGCCCCGCCGATGATCTTGGTGCAAAGAAAGGTGCTGGTCAGATTCAGGTCGGTGAGGCGGCGCCATTGTTCCAGGGTCATCTCCGTGGTGGGAATGTTCTCGCGGCGTCCTCCCACGTTGTTGATCAGGATGTCGATGGGCCCGTGATCGCGGAGAGCTTGCTCGCAGGCCCTCTCGCAGTCCTCCATGTCGCCGACGTCGGCCTGGATGGGGAAGGCCTTCCGGCCCAGTTTCGCCAGATCCGCAGCCGTCCGCTCCAGCGAGGCGGCATCCCGGCCCACCAGGATCACGTCGGCGCCGGCCTCGGCGATAGCCAGGGCCATCTCGCGTCCCAGCCCCCGGCTGCCGCCGGTGATGAACATCCTCTTTCCCGTCAGTCGAAACCGGTCAAATACGCTCATGAGTGATTGGCATTCCCAAATTTCAAATTCAAGTTTCGAATCGCAGACTGGTCGGCGCCGAGTCCAAGAGGGCACCCACAAGGGGTGCCCCTACACGGCCTTGCGGGTCGCATCCCCGGCCCTATTGCTCTCCGG
>JAPOYZ010000111.1 GCA_026706325.1 Candidatus Aminicenantota bacterium | reverse complement strand
CGATTCGTGTTCCTGCGGTCGTGGGTTTGCCTGCCGCTTCCTCCAGCTTCACCTCACGGCTACGCCTTGCGGTTCGGCTAAGGTTGGCTCCATCACCTCCTTTGGGATCTTTCATCCCTTAGAGACAGCCCATGTCGGGCACACGAGGGGGGACTGCCGTCCCCCCTAACCCCCCCTTCGGCGACTGGAAAGTCGCCGCTCCAGCACCGGCAGGACCCGGTTGACGTCCGCTTCGACCTTCAGATCGGCGATGCGATCGTGCGCGGTTGCGCCTCGATTGATGATGGCGTAGAAGGCGCCTCCCTGATGGGCCGCCCGGGGCACCGAGGCCGCCGGTTCCACTTCCAGCGTGGATCCGATGGAGCAGACCACCTGGGCTCGGGCGGCCGCCTCAAAAGCCGACGCCAATTTGTCCCGGGGCATGGCCTGGCCGAAGGAGACGGTCGCCGGCTTCAGGAAACCGCCGCAGGAACAGCGGGGTGGATCGCCGGTTCGGGCGAACTCCGAATAGACGGGGTCCGGGTCTTGCCGGGCGCCGCAGCCGGTGCACTCCACCATCCGATTGGTTCCGTGCAACTCGATGACTCTCCCCGGAGGATGTCCGGCCAACTGGTGCAGGCCGTCGATGTTCTGGGTGACCACGGTATCGAGACGCCCCCGCCGGTCCAGGCGCGACAACGCACGATGGGCCGCGTTGGGCTTGGCGTCCCGGAACCCCTCCCAGCCCTCCAGCTTGTACTGCCAGTGCCGGATCCGGGCCTCACGGGAACTCAGGAACTCCTGGTAGTAGACCGGCGTCCATTTCTTCCAGATGCCCTGGGGTCCCCGGAAGTCCGGGATCCCGGATCCCGTGGAGATGCCCGCTCCCGTGAAGACCAGGAAGCGCGGCCGCCCGCGCAGCTTTTCCACCAGCGGCGCCAATTCCGGAAAGGTCCCTTTCACCGACATCCCTCCTGATCTCCTTACAGCGGGTCCAGGACGATTGAAGGTTGAATCGTCCCGGCGTCCGTTTCTCCGAGCGCTACCAGGCGGCCCCCATGGAAGATCCGGCACCAGCCGCCGGGGAGAGGCGGGTCGACCCCGACCTGTCCCCCGTGACGGACCCGCTTCGCTTCGGGATCCTCCAACTCGACCCGGGGAAGCTCCGGAAGCAGCGCCTCCAGGGGGAAATGGGCGCGCTCCCATTCCTGCCTCATCCGTTCGGGAGATACCGCCCGAGACAGGTCGAAGGCGCCGGACCGAGTCCGTCTCAGACTCTCCAGAAAAGCCCCGCAGCCGATCGCTTCGCCCAGGTCGTGAGCCAGCGTCCGGATGTAGGTCCCGGCGGAACAGCGAACCTGGAGCCTCCACTCCTCCCTGCCCCGTTCCAACAACTCGATTCCATGAATCCTGACATGGCGGAGGGGAGGCTCTCCGTGCTGCTTGCGCCGGGCCAATTCGTAGAGCCGCCGGCCCCCGACCCGAACGGCCGAGTAGAGCGGCGGGCGCTGGGGGATTTCGCCCACGAATCGATCCAACAACTCCCGAACCTCCCGGGTCGAGAGGTCGGGAACGGGACCTTCCCGGACCACCGCTCCCTCCCGGTCGTAGGTTTCGGTCGTCCTCCCCAGACCGATACCGGCCAGGTACTCCTTGTCCTGGTTCTGGTAGAAACGGCTCAGCCGAGTCGCCTTTCCCAGGACCAGGGGAAGGACCCCGGTCGCCAGGGGGTCCAGGGTGCCGGTGTGCCCCGCCCGGGTCCCGAGCGAGCGCCGCGCCGACTCCACGACGTCATGGGAGGTGGGGCCCTCCGGCTTGTCGATGACCAGGACACCGTCAGGGGCGGGACCGCGCGAGCCGGCTCGAGAGCGGCTGGCGGAATTGCTTGCGGCCCTGCGCCGCCGGGCCCGCCGCCTGCTCAAGATGCCGGGGGTCCCTGGTCAACCGGATCCAAGAGCTGCTCCAGGCGGCCCAGGACTTCCGCAGACACGCGGCCAGTGTCTCCCTCCATTTTCAGGCCGGCCGCGTTTCGGTGCCCTCCACCGCCCAATCGGGACGCCACGAACCCCACGTCGTAGTCTCCCTTGGAACGCAGGCTGACCCGAACCTGACCGTCCCTGTCCTGGCGGACCAAGGCCGCCATGCGGATGCCTTCCAGGCCCAGGGCATAGTTCACGAGACCCTCAGCGTCCTCTTCGGTGGCTCCGGCTTCGGCCAACATGGATTGCGACAGGTAGATCGACGCGATCCTCCCGGAGGGATGGATCTCCAAAGTGTCCAGGACCTTGACCAACAGACCCACCCGGGACCGCGGCTGGTTCATGTAGACCTGCTGGGCGATCCAGCCCGGGTCCGCCCCCGCTTCGGTCAGGCGGGCGGCCGTGTGGAAGGTCCCGGCGTGAGTGCCGGAAAATCGAAACGAGCCGGTGTCGGTCAAAATCGCCACATACAGATTGGTGGCGATTTCGGGCGAGACGGCCACCTCCAGTTCCAGCAGGAGCCGGTACACCATTTCGGCGACGGCCGCGGCTCCCGAGTCCACCCAGTTGAAGGTCCCGAAAGGTTCGGTACGGGCATGGTGATCGATGTTGACCACCGGATAGCGATCCAGGTTCCGGACCCCGGGGCGGTTCAGGTCGTTGCACTCCAGGACGTAGACGGCGTCCCAATTCCCTTCCAACCGGTCGACGGTCCGAACTCGTTCGGCGCCGGGCAGCCACCGGTAGACCCGCGGCACGGGATCCGCATTGACGATGGTGACCGTCTTTCCAAGAGCTTCCAGAGCCAGTCCCAATCCCAGCTCCGACCCGACGGAATCTCCGTCCGGGCGAGCGTGGGAGGTGACGGCGAAGCGATGGTGATCCCGGGTGAAGCGGACGATTTCCTCAAGCATGGCGCCGTGCCTGGGTCGCGACACACCGAATCCGTGGGTTCGGTGCGCCGCTCAGGAGTGCGGGGAGAGCATACCAGCCCTTGGCGGAAGTCGTCACGGCATTCGACCGTCCCTGCATCCCGTCGGGAATACGGCGATGTCGGACCTGCTCCGGGGGTTGAAGATCGCGGCCGTGCCGCACGGTTTCCGGTCGAGTTTCCGGGACTGGGCGGCGGAGGCGGCGGATCATCTGCGCGAGGTGGCGGAGGTGGCTTGGGGGCACAACGTCCGCGACCCGATCGAGGCCGCCTACCGGCGCACGGACCTGTTCAACCGCCGGCGAATTGCTGGCGGTCGGTACGGCTATGGTAGTCGGGGACAATGATTAATACAGAAGAGCGATCCGGACGCCATTTGCTTCGCTAGATGACGGCGACCGTCGACGCTGGCGAGATTAGAGAGGGTGACTGTCCCCTCTTCCCGCACGTGAGAGAAGG
>JAPOYZ010000595.1 GCA_026706325.1 Candidatus Aminicenantota bacterium | reverse complement strand
GGGAAGACACGATATGAGTTGGACGCCGGCCTGCCCCGGCTCCGGGAGGCCGTTGCCGGCTGGTACAACCTCCGTTACGGCATCGAGCTCGGACCCGACAACGTCCTCATCACCACCGGCTGCTGCCAAGCCATGTTCATGGCTCTCACCGCCGCTGTCAAACCGGGCATGGAGGTGATCGTGGTGGAGCCGGTCTTCATCCTGGTCCACATCATTCGCATGGCCGGGGCCATCCCCCGGCCCCTGGTCACCACGGCCGGCGAAGGGTACCAGTTGGATCCGCAGGCGGTGATCGACGCCATCAACGATCGCACCTGCGCCATCATGATCAATTCTCCGGGGAACCCGACGGGGGCCATCTATCCCGCCGAGACGATCCGGGCAATCAGCGAGGCTGCGGCCGAGCGGGGGCTGGCCCTGATCAGCGACGAGGTCTACGAGTGCCTCATTCTCGACGACGTGGAGTACGCCAGCGCCTTGACCTGCTCCCCGGCGCTGGATCATGTGATCGTGGCCAGCAGCGTGTCCAAGACCTACTCCATGGCCGGCCTGCGCCTGGGATGGGCCATCTCCAGCGCCCGGAACATCGTAGACCTTCAGCGTTACCACATGTTCATCAGCACCACCGAGAACACGGCTTCCCAGTGGGCCGTGGTGGCGGCTCTGGAAGGGGACCAGAGTTGCGTCGACGAAATGGTCCGGCAATACCGGAGGCGACGGGACCGGATCGTGGAACTGGTGGATCAGACGCCGGAGCTCACCGGCTACACGCCGGGCGGCGCGTTCTTCATCATGCCCTTTCTTCCCGACGGGGCCGATGGCTTCGAAGTGGCCATGCAGATGCTCCGGGAAGCCCGGGTCTGCACCATCCCGGGGGGCGCATTCGGCCAGTCCTGCAACAACGCCCTGCGCATCAGCTTCGCCACATCCATGGACCAGATCGAGAAGGCATTCGAAAGGATGATTCCATGGCTCGAGAAACAATCATTCTGACCCGCAAGGACATCGGTTCCCGAATCGACATCAAGGCCGCCATCCCCGCCATCGAGCACGCCATGGGCGAGTTCGAGCGGGGCAATGACTTCCTTCCCCCCAAGGCCATCTATCCGTTGCCGATTCCCGGCACCAGCGGCGGGATGGCCGCCTGCATCACCGGCTATACACAGGCCGCCGACCTGCTTTCCATGAAAGTGGGGCAGGAACGCGCCGACAACCTGGAGTGGGGCCTGCCCACCACCAACAGCTGGATCGCCGCTTTCGAGCCCCGGACGGGCGAGCTCCTGATGATCTGCGACGGCACACTGCCCACCATGTACCGCACCGGCGCGGCCGCGGCGGTGAGCGCGAAGCATTTGAGCCGTCCCGATTCCGCGACGCTGGCCGTGATCGGCGCCGGCCAGTTGGGACGCCAGTGTCTGCGCGCGGTGAGCTCGGTCCGGCCCTTCAGCCGGATCTACCTCCACGACCTGCGCCGGGAGGCGGCCGAGCAGGTGAGCCGTGACCTGGCCGGAGAGGCGCCGGCGCCGATTCAGGTGGCGGAGGCCGAGGAGGCCTGCCGCGAGGCGGACGTCATCGTGACCGCGACCACCAGCCGCCGGCCCATCGTCCGGTCCGATTGGGTGCGTCCCGGGACCCACCTCTGCTGCATGGGTTCGGATCTGGCCGAGAAGATCGAGTGCGAAATGGAATTGATGCCCCGTTGCCGGCTGTTCGCCGACTTCGTCGAGCATGCCCTGCTTCGGGGAGAGGCAAGTCAGGCGGTGGAGGCCGGAATTTTGGGACAGGACTGTTATGCCGGCTCGCTGGGCCAGGTCATCAACGGCGACGTCGCGGGCCGGACCGGCCGGGACCAGGTCACCCTCTATGACGGAGTGGGCATCGGCATCCAGGACACGACCATCGCGAGGACCATTTTTCAGCAGGCTCGCGACCAGGATCTGGGCGTCCACGTAGCCTTTTCCTGAGGCTGCGGACGCAGGATCCACGCAGGGGCATGAACGGGAGGTGCAAATGAAAGGCAGGAATTGGTCGCGCCGTTTCTTTCTGGGAGCCTCGGCCGCCCTCGCAGGCGCCCGGCTGACGGGCCGGGCGGCCCCGGCGCCGCCGACGAAAACGACTCGAGACGATCGGTTGGCTCTACTGGGGGGAACTCCGGTTCGGTCGCGGCCCTTCGCCTCGTGGCCGACCCTCGAGGACGGCGACCGGGAGATCTGGAAGGAGGTGCTGGAAACGCGGCGTTGGAACCGCCGCCGCGGCAGCTACGTCGACCGTTTCGAGGCGGAATGGAGGAATCGCCTGGGCGCCAAGTACGTGGTGGCCACCTCCGGCGGGACCAGCGCCCTCTACACATCGTTGAAGGCCTTGGGTGTGGGACCCGGAGACGAGGTCGTCGTGCCCCCCTACACCTTCGTCGCCACCATCAACGTGGTTTTGCTCTGCCACGCACTCCCCATCTTCGCGGACACGGACCGGGCGACGTCCCAGATGGATGCCTCTCGAATCGAGGCCGCGGTCAGCGGCCGGACCCGAGCGGTGATCCCGGTGCATCTGGGTGGGAACGTTTGTGACATGGACCGGATCCTGGAGGTCACCCGGCGCCGGGGGCTGAGGGTGGTGGAAGACGCCTGCCAGGCCCACCTGGCGGAGTGGAGGGGACGGAAAGTGGGAACTCTGGGGGATCTGGGCTGTTTCAGCTTTCAGGCGTCCAAGAATCTCAATTGCGGAGAAGGTGGAGCGATTTCCGGTGACGACCCCGAACTGATGGCCACCTGCACCAGCTTCCAGGATGCCGGGCGGGGCTACCAGGCGACCGCCGAGGGACGTCTGGAGCGAGCGGCAGCACCGCTGAACCACGTGCGAAGCGGCGACAACCGGCGCATGACCGAATTTCAGGGGGCGCTGCTGCTGGGCCAATTGCAGCGCCTCGACGCCCAGACCCGGCGCCGAAGAGAAAATGCCGCCTACCTGACCCGGATGTTCGACGAGATTCCCGGAATCGAACCTCCGGGGGAATACGAGGGATGTACCGGCAATGCCTATCACTTGTACATGTTCCGCTACCGGCCCGAAGCCTTCGCAGGGGTTCCGCGGGAACGCTTCCTGGAAGCGCTTCAGGCGGAAGGGGTTCGCTGTTCCCCCGGCTATCGTCCGCTGAACCGGGAGCCGTTCCTGGAGCAGGCCATCCGATCCCGGCACTTTCGAAGAATCTATCCGGAAAAAGTGCTCAAGGAGTGGCCCGAGCGGAACCATTGTCCCGAGAACGACCGGCTCTGCGAAGAGGCCGTCTGGTTGGGACAATCGGTGTTTCTGGGTTCGCGTTCCGACATGGAAGAAATCGCGGCGGCAGTCCGTAAG
>JAPOYZ010000663.1 GCA_026706325.1 Candidatus Aminicenantota bacterium | reverse complement strand
CCCGGATCACCGTCTCCGCGGGCCTGGGGTGATGGAGCTTGAGGCGTGCGCCCTCCAGGCGATCGATGAGGTGATGGTCGACGAACAACTCCAGACGGTCTCCCATCTCGACCAGGACCGGACGGTTCAATAGGACGGGAGTGCCGGCAGCGGTTCCCTGGGCCGTCAGGAATGCAAAAAAGAACAAGTGAAGGAAGAAATGTCGGAATCGCATCATTGGGGGTTTCTCTGGAATAGAATTCGGCTCATGATACTGGAAGCCATGTGGAAGACAAGATCGAGAATATACATTCCCCTGTTCCTGGCAACGTCTGTTTTCCTCTCTTGTGCGGCGCCGCGAAACGAAGAGCCATCCCCCGCCATTCAATTCACCGAGCATCTGATCATGGAGGGGTACACCTATCCCTTCGGAATCGCGGCCGCCGACCTGGACGGCGACGGTGACCTGGATCTGACCAGCGCCGACGCGCTTCCGCACAACGACCTGTACTGGTTCGAAAACGACGGCGCGGGCGAGTTCACGCGACGTTTCATCCAGCAGGACGACCCCGAGCGGCTCGAGCGCCACGCCGTGGGGGATGTCGACGGCGACGGACATCCGGACGTGGTGATCGTGAAGAATCTGCACGGGGACCTGCTCTGGTTCGAGAACAACGGCAATCCGGGGGACGGACAGCTTTGGAAACGGCGGAACATCGCCAAGGGGACGCTGCCGGGCGCCTATGACGTGGCCCTGGCCGATCTGGACGGCGACGGTGATCTGGACGTGGCGGGCTCCTCCTGGTGGTTGGGCTACCAGTTCGCCTGGTTCGAAAATCCGGGGAATCCGGCGGACCCGGAGGTCGAAGCCTGGGAGCAGCATCTGATCGAAGGCGATCTTCGGGAGACCACCGCCATCCGGGCGGCGGATTTCGACGGCGACGGCGACTGGGATCTGCTGGCCACCGCCGCTCTCGAGGAGATCGTTCCCATCCACACTGACGAAGCGGGCAACGCCATCGTGGTCTGGTACGAGAACAGCGGGCGTCCATCGTCCGGAACCTGGACGAGGCGCCTGATCGCCGAAGCTCCCCGGGCCCTTCACGGACAACCGGTGGACATGGATCTGGACGGCGACCTGGACGTGGTCCTGGCCGGCGGACGGGAGCTCACGCCGGGGCAATCGACCCACTCGGTCCTCTGGTACGAGAACGCCGGCGACCCCACCGAAGGCCCGTGGCCGGTCCACGTCATCCGCGAGCCCTACCAGAATGCGTTCGAGGCGGATGCCGCGGACCTGGACGGCGATGGAGACGTGGACGTGGTGGCCACCGGTTGGGGCGACCCGGGCCGTGTCGCCTGGTTCGAGAACGGGGGAGATCCCAAGGGCGCGTGGACCATGCATGTGTTGAAGGACAACTGGCGCCGGGCCAACCAGGTCATCATCGCCGACCTGGACGGAGACGCAGATCCGGACCTCGCCGCCGTGGCGGAACGGGGCACGCTGGAATTCCGCTGGTGGCGGAACCAGGGAAGACAGCCATGAAGGTCGTGGAAAGAGGCGTCCTGGCCGAGAGCGAACCCGGGACCCATCGTGCCGTGACCACCTTTCCGGCGCTTGCCGTCCTGGCAAACGGCGGCCTTCTGGCCACCTGCCGCGCCGGGTCCAGCAAGGACGGCGCCGACGAGTGTGCCGAGCTCTTTCGTTGGGACGGGGAGGATCGGCGTTGGAGCGCTCCGAGCCGTCCCTGGACCGCTCCCACCGTGGACGGAGTCGGGGGGACGCTCAAGATCTGCTACCTCACGGAGACGGCGCCGGGGCGTCTTCTGGCCGCTGGAATGTGGGTGGACCGCCAGACCTACCCGGGCCAGGGTCTGTTCAACGCGGAGACCGAGGGTTGCCTCCCCATGGCGGTGGTCCTGGCCGAGTCGGACGACGAGGGAAGGACGTGGTCGCCCTGGCGGGTGATGCCCATGCCGGAAGAGATCGGGCCGCCCAGTCTCACCAGTCCCGTCTTTCACCTCGCCGACGGCACGCTGGGGATGAGCATCGAGACCAACAAGCACTACGACGACGGGTCCAGGTGGTACCAGAAGGTGGTCCTCTTCCACTCCCGGGACGGAGGTCTGAATTGGGACGATCCGGTCGTCGCCGGTGAAGATCCGACCGGACGCATCTTCAACTGGGACCAGCGCGTGGGGGTGGCGTCCGACGGCCGGATCGCGGCCTTCCTCTGGACCTACGACAGCGAAACCAAGAAGTACCTGAACGTCCACCGCCGCCTCAGCGCCGACGGCGGCCTCACCTGGTCCCGCGCCCAGGATCTGGGTTTCCCCGACCAGGCGGCCCATTCGGCCATGCTCCCTGACGGAAGGGTGGTGCTGGCCTGGGTGGACCGGTACGGGACCCACTCCATCCGGGCGCGGCTGGCTGCCAGCGTAGACGCGGATTTCGATCCGGACACCGAGGTAATTCTCTACACCCATGGCCCTTCGGGATCGCAGGACTCGCCGGAGGACGAGACCGGGGAACTGCTTTCGGAAATGTCCCTTTGGAGCTTCGGCCTGCCGTTCGCCGAAACCCTGCCGGACGGGACGGTGATGGTGGCCTACTACGCCGGTGACGCCGGTTCCATGAACTGCTACTGGGCCCGCCTGGATCCGGATGCCTGAAGCCGGCCCGGACACGCCGGATATTCTCATCGAGATGAACGTCGGGGTCCCGGTCCGGGACGGCGTCGTCCTCCGCGCCAATGTCTTTCGGCCCGATGTTCCCTCTCCCTGTCCCGGTCTGCTGACGCGGACTCCCTACGGGAAGGCGGAGAGCGGATTGGAGCCGCTGGTGCGGGCCGGCTACGCGGTGGTCGCCCAGGACAGCCGGGGCCGCTATGCCTCCGAGGGGGAGTACGTTCCGTTCACGGTGGAGCGGACTCAGGACGGGGAAGACGGATACGACAGCGTGGAGTGGCTGGCCGCGCAGCCGTTCTGCAACGGCAAGGTGGGCACCTTCGGAGTCTCCTACAACGGCTGGATGCAGTGGTCGCTGGCCCGCCTCCGACCGCCTCACCTGGTGGCCATGTGCGCCAATTCCATCCCCCTGGAGATCACCGACCTGGACTGGTGGGGTTCCTTCCGTCCGGGCCGGCGGGTCAAATGGTGGATGAACAGCATGGCCCCGGACCTCCGCCGGCGCCATGGGCTGCCTCCGCCCCACACTCCGGAAGAGGCCGAGAAGATCTGGGACGAGCAGGAGCAGATGCGTTGGATCTGGTTCCTGCCCTGGATGGATCTCCCCGGTTATCTTCCGCCGGGGCTTCGGGAATATGCTCGGGACTGGCTCCGAAATCCGACCCGCCGCGCCTGGCGATTCGACCGGATCCACCGGG
>JAPOYZ010000414.1 GCA_026706325.1 Candidatus Aminicenantota bacterium | reverse complement strand
AGTTGGGAAGGCGCCATCTGGGTCCGCCACCGCGGTGACGAAGGGACGGAGGGTAGCCGGATCGACCTCATTTCGGCGGCCGGTCGTTATCTGGGCACGTTGGCGCCCGGCTCCTCGATGCCTTCGGCCTTCGGCCCGAATGGTCTCGCCGCGTTCGTGGAGACGGACGATATGGACGTGTCCCACGTGGTGGTGCAGCGTCTGCCGGATGGGATGCGCTGATTCCTGCGCCCCACGCCGGGCGCCGGTTGAGGGGTTCTGCGACAGATTGCAGTTCGGGTCGCGTCGGAGCCGCAACGTCGCGACAATCCTGTCGCTCGTCTTCGCCGTCGCGGGTTGTGAGGATAGTAGGCCACGCGACCTCCCTTCTGGACCGAATACCCGTATTCGGCATCCGAACGATGAGAACCAGCCGGGACCCGACATGTCGCTGATAACCGGGGATTCGGTTCCGCAGGGACTGTCTGAGGAAGCGACCGCCGCGTGGGTAGCCGCGAAGCGGTCGCTTCTTTCGGCCACCCCGGTCTTTCGGGTCGGATCGGAAGAGAGGGGGCCCGGGCAATTTGCGTATGTGTCGAAGGCGGATTTCGCACCTAACGGCAACCTCGTGGTGTTGGACGAGGACGCCCAGGAGATACGCATCTTCGACTCTCAAGGTAGGTTCGTCGAGCAGTTCGGCGGGATCGGCGATGGACCGATGGAGCTGCGCAGGGCCAGGGATCTCCATCTTTTTCCCGATGGCCGCATCGCCGTCCCCTTAGGTGACTACGGGCCGATCAAGATCCTCGAGCGATCCGAGACCAGATGGGAACTCAGCGAGATGGTCGACGCCCACTCCCGCTCGCTATGCGGGATGGAGGACGGGAGGTGGTTTTCCGCAGCGTACGCGAGCGCGGATGGAACGACGATCATCAACGAGTTGGGCGACTCCGTACGGAGTTTCGGTTCCGGATACCGATACGACAAGTGGTACATCCGACGGGCGCTTTCCGGCGGGTCGGTGGCGTGCCTAGACAGGTCAGACCGCATCGTCTACGGGTTCGAGGTGCTTCCCCTCGTTCACGGCTACGCGACCGACGGTTTCCTCCAGTGGACCGCGGCCGTACTGGAAGACTACCTCCAACTTCGCGTGACCGAGTCCCAGGGACCGGGCGGCACGGTAGCGTACTCCGAGGGCACCCTGCTGGACCATGACCGCCTGATGTCGGTCTTTGCCGTGGGCGACGGCGATCACGTGCTTCTGGATTACTCCCGCGTATTGCCGGACGAGAAGAAAATCGTGCAGCGACACTACCTGATCGACGCCGCCACCGGCGCGGCGACCTTCACTCACCACACCGTCGAGGAGAAGAGAATGACCAAAGCCGACCTCGTTGAGCAGGTCGCCGATGCGGTCGGACCGCGAGTCGTCAAGATGGACTGCGGGCTGGTGGTCGAGGCCCTCCTCGAAGCCGTGAAGGAGTCGCTGGCGCGAGGAGACCGCATTGAGCTCCGGGGCTTCGGCACCTTCAAGGTGCGGCACCGTAAGGCGCGCACGGCCCGCAACCCGAGGACCGGCGAACCGGTGGCCGTTCCACCCCGCGCCGTGCCATCCTTCAAACCGTCCAGGGACCTGCGCCGCCGGGTGGACCGGGGTCCCGGATTGTCCGTCCCGGGTAAGTGCACGGAAGCTGGCGGCAAGCTGTAGTCTGCTGCCCGCCTCGACCGCGCGGTTGGCCGCGGTTGCCAACGCTGGCTTGAGCCACGTAAGGTGATCAAGCCAGCTTACTCCTTGGGGCCACACTCCGTGAGTCCCCTGCGGAGGCTGGCGGGGGGCTGTGCCCCCTCTGACCCCCAAGCGGTCGCGCACTGGCGTGCGGATTTCGGGAGCGACGGCTTCACGGCGAGTCCGCATCGGCACGCCGTGATGGCCGATCGCCGCCATAGCGCACCCGCCCGCCAACACATCGCCCCGGCCCGGAGCTTCTCTCGGGCGCGTTGGGGCGAGGTTCCCGAACCGGGATCGGAAGGAGGACGCTGCATGAGCCCCGGCCACCATCGGCGACCGGGACATGGGTTTGCGAGAAGGACCGTCAGCGTTGTAGGGTGGCGGATCTCCCAAGGTAAGGAATGGTGGCGAACATCACATGAGACCTGAAGAGTTCCCAGGGTTCAGCCCGGCTGCTGACCAACAGGGGCAGGTAGATCGTGCGATGGCTCTGCTGGGCCGCCGCCCGGACCTGGAGGATGGTCTCGGTATCGAGCGTGATCCGGCGAGAAAGCTGCGGACAGGTGGCTGGAGTGTGTTTGGGTTTCGGGGGTCGAGAGGTGGATTCAACGAGAGCCCGCACCTCTTGCTGCATGTCGCGGACACGGACGTATGCGCGAGAGTGATCCTGCCGAACAAGGCGCGCGGCGGGTTGTGGACGAAGCTGCGATCTCGGAGCTTGGCCCACCTGATGTCCCAGGTGACGCGGGAGATGGCACCTGCGATGGAGAATTGCCCGGGAATGGAGCCCCGCTTGATCCTGAAGCAACGGCATTGGCGCACCCGCAGAGGCCCGTCTTTCCAAGACGCCTACTTGGATGTCGATCTGCGAACCCTCCGGGGAGACCCGGACTCGGGGGTGAAGAAACAGCGCGAGTGGATCGAAGCGGCCCAGCACGTCGTCGCCAACAAGGATTCGAATCTCGAACTGCAAGTCGGTGCAACCTTCCCCTACGACCGCTGCCCGGCGATTCAAACCCCGGACGCACTCGACCACGTGGCGTCCGCGTGGATCGGTTGCCGCTCCTTCATCAAGTGGCTTCTGATAGCGTGAAGCCAAGGAGAGGCCACGAATGAAGCCGGGTCCATTCACGATCCCCGTGACCAGAGCGGTGGAGCCGTTTGGCCTTCCCGCACGGGATCGCTGGCTGGGAGTGACCCCGTAGCGGAGGGGAGGATGGCGATGTACCTCGCGATTCTCCCCGATGCCGATCGAGGCATGCCGAGATGGGGGGTCACTCCCATCCACGGCTAAGGACCGCGGATCGGCATCGGCGCTCCGCCGGCCGTGGCGCAACCGCAAGAGCGCCAGCGGCTTCGACCACCGGGGCATTGTCCGGCCGAACGGCGATTTCGTGTCCGGCCACCCCCTAAGTGAGCCGGACACGCGTGGATCGGCACCGGGAACGTCGAAAACCGCGCCCGGGTCATGGCCTCCCGCTCCAAGATCGCGAGGCTCCGGCACGGCCGGTGGACGGCGTGTTCCGGCCCGGTTTCGGGGAGGACGCCACGTGCTTCGGGCTCCTCCTTCTGGCGGAGAAGACTTCTCTCCGCGAGCTTTCGGTTGCGCAGATCGTGCAGTCCATCGAATCGAGAGAGGAATCGAACGATGGCACGCA
>JAPOYZ010000112.1 GCA_026706325.1 Candidatus Aminicenantota bacterium | reverse complement strand
AGTCTATGGCGGCGACCGGCTGGCCTGCTGGCTCTCGGGCCTGAAGCGCCTTCTGATGGAGCTGGGCGTGTTCCGGAGCTGGTCCAACTACCTGGGCTATCCTCTGGACCGCGCCTGTATCCGCAACATCAAGCGGATCGTCGCCGAGAACCGGGACGTCCTGCTACCTTCCTGATCCTGACGAAGCCACAAGACGATTGTCCGGTTCCATTCTGAGATTGCCGCAACCCCGAATCCAACCTTCAGAGTCCGCTATCTCCCCTGCAGATCGTTGCCGTTGTCTGCCTCCATGGGTGGATTCCGATTGAATCGAGCCCGGGGAGAACGCTTTCCGTCTCAACAGGAGGCGGTGGCGATGAATTGGGGAGGCCGGGTTGATACTCGAGACGACCGCCAACCGCCCTCGGGGCGCCGTGCGCATTGGCGCCGACGTGGGTGGCACCTTTACCGATGTGGTGGTTTTGGACGGGCGGGGAAATCTGTACACTCGAAAAGTGCCGTCGACTCCTCCACACTTTGAAGAAGCCGTCATCCGGGCCATCGGGGCCTGGCTTGGCTCGACAGGGATTTCCGGGGCTCGCGTGAGGGAAGTCGCCCACGGTACCACGGTAGCCACCAATGCAGTGCTGGAGCGTCGGGGGGCAAGAACGGCGCTGGTCACCACCAAGGGGTTCCGGGACGTTCTGGAGTTGAGGCGGATTCGGGTGCCGGTGCTCTACGACTGGTTCTTTCAAAAACCCGGGGAACTGGTGGAGCGCTATCTGCGTTTCGAGGTGGATGAACGTGTCCTGGCCAACGGGGAGGTGCAATCGGGCCTGCGGGAGTCGGACCTGTGGGATCTCAAGAAAAGGCTGGAACAGGAGGCTGTCCAATCGGTGGCCGTCTGCTTTCTCCATGCCTACGCCTACCCGCAACATGAGTTGATGGTGGGCCGCTTCCTGAGGAAGCACCTTCCCCATCTGACCGTTTCGCTCTCTTCCGAGATACTGCCCGAGCGCAAGGAATACGAGCGTACCGCCACGACTGCGGTCAATGCCTATGTGCGCCCGGTGATGCGTGGCTATCTGAATGCGCTGCGGAGAAATCTCCGCCGGTTGGAAATCGACGCGCCCCTGCTCATCATGCAGTCGGCCGGGGGCCTGACTCCCGAAGAAGACGCAGCCGCGCGTCCCGTTTTCGTCCTGGAGTCAGGTCCCGCGGCGGGAGTCCTGGCGGCCGCAACCACCGCAAGCAGGATGGGCCTGACCAACGTGATCACTTTCGACATGGGAGGAACCACGGCCAAGGCTTCCATGATCGAGGAGGGTCGGCTTGGCTACCATTCCGAGTATGAAGTCGGGGCCTCCCTGTCCACCGGCAGCCGGCTCATGGGCGGCAGCGGGGAGCTCATTCGCGCGCCCAGCCTCGACATCGCCGAAGTGGGGGCGGGGGGAGGGAGCATCGCCTGCCTGGATCGGGCCGGCGGGCTCCATGTCGGTCCCCGAAGCGCCGGAGCCGTTCCGGGACCTGCCTGCTACCGGCGGGGCGGAAAGGAACCGACGGTTACCGATGCCAACGTGGTCCTGGGTTATGTCCGGCCCGGGCCGCTGGCCGACGGCGAGGTCCATGTCGATCCGGAGGCGGCGCGGCGAACCATTCAGGACCGGATTGCCGGCCCGCTGGGAATTGGCCTGCTGGAGGCTGCCGAGGGGATTCATCGCATCGCCAACACACGCATCATGAAGGCCCTGCGCGAGGTCTCAACCGAACGGGGCAGGGATCCCCGGGAGTTTGTGCTGATGGCCTTCGGGGGTTCGGGGCCGATCCACGCCGCCGGCCTGGCCGGGGAACTTTCGGTTCAAAGGGTCATGGTTCCGGCGCTGCCGGGCCTGTTCAGCGCGCTGGGCCTGCTGTACTCCGACGTCGAGCGCCACGAGGTTCGGAGTTGCCTGCTCTGCATTGAAACCCTCCGACCCCGCCAAATCGAGCCATTGCGCGAGACCCTGGAAAGGGACATGCTGGCCTGGTTCCGGCGAGGGCACTATTCCGCGGAACAAGTTCAGCTCGCCTGGAGTGTGGATATGCGGTTTCGGGGACAGACCTCGGAGATCAGGGTTTCACTTCCGGCCAGGCCACTCACGCCTCAGGATGTCGACACCCTTCGCCAGACCTTCGAGAATGAGCACCTGCGGCTCTACGGACATCGGTCCGCCGCCGGGAACCCGGTCGAAATCCTTGCGGTGCGCCTGGTGGGGAAGGCAGTCCGGGACCGGACGGAAGGGTTTCTTCAACCACCGGAGCTGCAGGGTGAGGCGGTCTCGAGCCGTACCGCCTATTTCGGCTCCGGATGGGGGGTCATCGACACCCCCGTGGTGACCCGAGCCTCTCTCCGGGAGGCCGCCCAAGGTCCGCTGTTGATCGACGAGTATGACTCGACCGTCGTGGTGCCCCCCGCGACCCGGGTGTGGCTCGACGACCTTCGGAACGTCGTCATGGAAGGAGCCGGCTCCCACCCATGAGCACGCGCGACGCGAAAGGCAAGACCGATCCGATCACCTTGGCCATCATGCAGCACGCCCTGGCCTCGGCGGCGGACCAGATGGCGCTCAGCCTCTACCGCACGGCCTATTCCACCATTGTTCGGGACTGCCTGGACTTTTCCACGTCTCTTTGCGACGCCGAGGGAGAGATGATCGCCCAGGGCGTCACGCTCCCGCACCACATCGCGTCGGTCCCGTTCGCCATGCGCACCCTCCTGGACAAGTACGGACGGGATATCGATCCCGGGGACGTGTTCATTCTCAACGATCCCTTTGACGGAGGCATGCACATCCCCGATATCTTCGTGGTCCGCCCCATCTTCCGGAAGGACCGCCGGGTCGGGTTTGCCGTCAGCACGGCCCATCACGCGGACCTGGGAGGACGCCTGCCCGGGAGCGCGGCTTGCGACAACACCGAGATCTTCCAGGAGGGACTGAGAATCCCCTGGCTCAAGCTGTACCGGCGGGGCCGGCCCGACGAAGCCATCTTTGCCCTGCTTGCCTCCAACGTGCGGATTCCTGAAATGACTCTGGGAGACCTGAGAGCCCAACTGTCCGCCACTCATATTGGGGCGAACGCCGTGCTGAAGCTCATCGAGCGATACGGTCCCGAGACATTCCAGGGGTGCTGTCGAGACCTTCTGGCCTACACCGAGCGCCTGGTCCGTTCGGAGATCGCCTCCTGGCCGGACGGATCCTCCAGTTTCACCGACCATATGGACAGCGACGGAGTCGGCGGTCCTCCGGTGCGGTTGCAGGTGACCCTTACCGTCAGCGGCGACACCTTGACCGCCGACTTTTCCGGGACCGATCCCCAGGTTCCCGGCGGCATCAACTGCACGCTCTCGTTTACCACCTCGGTGGTCGCCGTGTGCC
>JAPOYZ010000648.1 GCA_026706325.1 Candidatus Aminicenantota bacterium | reverse complement strand
CATACGCCCCTCATGTTCCTGGCCTACGGCATGTTTCTGGTCACTTTCGTGGCGGGCGTCCTCTACGTGTTCGAGGAACGCGAGCTCAAGAACAAGAAACCCAAGACCTTCTACTATCAGCTCCCTTCCCTGACCACGCTGGACGACCTGTTCCTGAAGTTCCTGGTGGCCGGCTTCTCCTTCATGACCGCCGGGCTCCTGACGGGGATCGTCTGGGCTGAGCAGGACTGGGTCAACGGATGGCACAAAGATCCCAAGGTCGTATCTGCCATGGTCACCTGGTGCATCTACCTGGCCCTGATCTACCTGCGGCTGACGGCGGGCTGGCGGGGAAAGAGAGCCGCAGTGGTGAGCATGGCCGGATTCCTGTGGGTGCTGTTCACCTATCTGGGCGCCAGCTACTTTGGAGGCCTTCACCAGTTCTAGCCCCATCGTTCCCCTCCACAAGCGGAGCGGAGAGACCTCGAACATGCATCCTGTCCTGGTCGGATTGAGCCACAAGACGGCTCCCATCGAGATTCGGGAACGGGTCGCCTTCCGCGAGGAAGCGGTCGCGTCGGCCCTGGCGGCGTTGCGCCGCGACTACCAGTTGCGGGAGAGCATGATCCTGTCGACCTGCAACCGGGTCGAAGTTCTGGCCCAGGGTGGAGACGACGCAGAGACCATCAACGGCATCAAGGACTTCCTTTACCGTTACCACTCGCTGGAGCCCCATTCGCTCGAGCAATACCTGTACGCCCTCCGGGAGCAGGATGCCGTCGTACACGTTTTCCGGGTGGCCAGCAGCCTGGACTCCATGGTTCCCGGAGAAGCCCAGATCCTGGGACAGTTGAAACAGGCGTACGCCGTTTCGGGGCAGGCGGGAGCCGCGGGAACGGCGCTGAAGGCCCTCCTTCCCTCGGCGTTTCGGGTCGCCAAACGGGTCCGGACCGATACCGGCATCTCCCAATCCGCGGTTTCGGTCAGCTCGGTGGCGGTGGAGCTGGCCCGGAAGATCTTCGGGAGTCTCAAGGGCAAGTCGGTCCTGCTGCTGGGCGCGGGCAAGATGGCCGAACTGGCCACCCGCAGCCTGGTCCGCTCCGGGATCTCCCAGGTCTTCGTCGCCAGCCGGACCGAGGCGCGATCCCGGCAACTGGCTTCTCTTTTCGGAGCCACGTCGATTCCCCTGACCGACCTGGAAGAGCGCCTGCCCGAGTCGGACATCCTGCTGGTCTCCACCAGTTCCGACTCCTACATCCTGGGTCCCGAGACCGTCAATGACGCGGTCCACCGGCGCAAATACGCGCCCCTGTTCATCATCGACATTGCGGTTCCCAGGAACGTGGACCCCCGGGTGAACCAGATCGAAAACGTCTTCCTTTACGACATCGACGACCTGCAGACGGTGATCGGGGCCAATTTGCGGGAACGCCGGCGCGAAGCCGAGCTGGCCGAGGAGATCGTCCGGCAGGAATCCGACCGCCACATGCAGCGCATCGCTTCCATGAGCCTCGGCCCGCTCATCGCCGACCTGAGAGGCCGCCTGGAAGAGATTTGCATGGCTCAACTGGAACAGAGCCGCCAGGGAATGACCGACGCCGACTCCAACCGGATGGAACAGATTCTCCGCAAGACGGCCCGCCGCATCGCGCACCCCATCATCATGGAGATCAAGTCGCCGGCACAGGACCCGCAGCGGCGCCTGCACAACATCCAGATGATCAAGCAGGCATTCGGTCTGGACAAAGGGGAATGACGCGAATCCGCGTGGGGTCGCGGGGCAGCCCCCTGGCGTTGCGGCAGGCCGAGATCGTCTGCCGTGAGCTGGAGCGGCGCCACCCCGGCGTCGAAACCGGGATCCGGGTGATCCATACCAGCGGAGACCAACCGCGCCCCGAACCGCAGTTCGCGGGACTCTCGGTGAAGCGGATGTTCGTCAAGGAGATCGAGGACGCCCTCCTCCAGGAGGAGATCGACCTGGCGGTCCACAGCCTCAAGGACCTGCCCTCCGAGCTGCCCCCGGGGCTCTGCCTGGCCGCAATCCCCGAACGTGAGGACCCAAGGGACGCGCTGGTCTCCTCACTCGCGACCCGAAGTCCAAGGGAGATCCGCCGAAACGGCCGGATCGGCACCAGTTCCCTGAGACGGACCGTCCAGTTGCGGCTTCTTCGTCCCGACTTGGAGATCCTCCCTCTCCGGGGCAACGTGGGCACGCGAATCCGGAAGATGGAAGAGCAGCGCCTGGATGGGATCGTCCTGGCGGCCGCCGGTCTCAAGAGACTCGGCCTGGAAGACCGGATCGCATTCACCTTCTCCCAGGACCAGATGTTGTCGGCCATCGGACAGGGCGCCCTGGCGGTGGAATGCCGGTGCGGCGACCGCCAGACCCGGGAGCTGCTCGCTGCCATCGACCATCCTGCGACCCGTACCTGCACCGACGCCGAACGCCGGTTCCTGGAGCGGATGGGCGGAGGTTGTCAAGTTCCCATGGGGGCGCATGCTTCCCTCACGTCGGGCGGCGGCGAATTTCAGGCCCTCCTGGCCAGCCCTTACCGGGCGATAAGCCTCCGCCACCACGTCCACGGACCCGAACAGGATCTACCACAGATGGCCCTCGACGCCGCCGAGTCGATCCTCTCCCGGGGAGGCGGCGAAATCCTTCGCGAACTGGAGGAAAGGGGGCCGGTATGAGCCGTCCGCTGGAAGGACGAAAGATTCTGGTGACCCGGAGCCGCACGCAAGCGGGCGAGTTCTCGCGGCTCCTACGCCAAGCCGGCGCTGACGTCGTGGAGATCCCGTCCATCGAGATCGTGCCCCGGCCCAACCTGGAGCTGGATCCATGCATCGCCAGGGCCCACCGGTTCGACTGGCTCTTCTTCACCAGCGTCAACGGCGCCGAGATCTTCTTCTCACGGGCTCGGGAGCTGGACTCGCCCTTGTCCGGAAAGGACGAACCGCCCCCCCGGATCTGCGCCATCGGCCCGGCCACGGCCCGGCGAGTGGAACGGTTCGGCCGGGAGGTTCACCTGGTGCCGGCGCGCTACCAGGCGGAGGGGGTCCTGGAGGCGTTCCTGGAACTACACTCGAACCGAATCGAGGGCGTGAACATACTGATTCCAAGAGCCAGCCAAGCCCGCTCTCTGTTGCCTCGGGAGCTGGCCCGCCACGGAGCTCAGGTGGAAGTGGTTCCCGTCTACGACACGGTGGTTCCGGAGGAGAGTCGAGTGGCGCTCAAACAGGCCCTCGCCGAGGGCGCACCCGATCTCATCACCTTCACGAGTTCGTCCACCTGTCGCCATCTGATGAATCTGGCGTCCGATCCGGAACGAGTCCGGTCCGTTCCCTGCGCTGCGATCGGTCCGATCACGGCAGGGACGGCCCGAGAGCATGGATTCCACGTCGTGGTGGAGTCCTCGGAGTCCA
>JAPOYZ010000454.1 GCA_026706325.1 Candidatus Aminicenantota bacterium | reverse complement strand
GTGCGGGCGGGACGCCCGCGCTCCCGGGTGGGCTTCATCCCGTGACGTCACCGCAGCAAAGGAGGTCCATCGGTCTTTGTGTTAATTCGTGTTTCCTGTTAAACAACGGAGTGCCCGATGGTTCGACTTCGATCGAGAGCGCCTGGGTCGACGCCCTCCGGCAAGACGAGGGGAACCGCAGCAACCTGGCCCTGGTCAACACCGGGGAAGTGGACGGGAGCGAGAGCGTCTTCCGCCTCGACATCTACGAGGGAGGCTCGGGCAGGCTGGCCGGGACGGTCATCACCCGGCCGCTTCCGGCCGGGCGCTGGCGCCAGGTCAACTCGATCCTGGCCAACCATGCCCGGGGAGGAGGGCTATTCCTGGCTTGGCAGGAAGGCGCCGTCCCCGCTGCGTTCGCCGGGGCTGCCCCCGTCGTTGATCACGCCGTAGGCGACGAAGGGGTTGTTGCCCGAGGTCTTCCTCACCTGCAGGTATCCCTGGCCGATACTGCCTAGAATCCCGTTTTTCTGCGTCCAGCGGCGGGGACCGAGCGTCACGCTTCGCGTTCTCGGCCGGGACTCCCCGCTGCCGTCGTAAATGGTGATCTCGAAGGTGCTGGAGCTGTCGTCGATCTCTCCCGTATTGACCAGGGCCAGGTTGCTGCGGTTCTCCGCGTTCTGCTGCAGCCCGTAGATCCAGGCGCTCTCGACCGAAGCCGAGCCATAGGGCACTGCGTTGTAGAAGAGACTGTACTGCCCGCCTCTTTCGTCGGGAGAGCCCGTGCGGGCCCCGATCACGACGCCGCTCATGTCCCCCTCGGCAGGGGTGGCCAGCAGGGCCCCCACAAATTCCGGACCCGCTGGGCCGATCCCCCCGACTTCCTGCTGGCGCAACCAGTCCACCACCCGGGGCAGGATCCGCTGCTCACCCGGCTCCAGTCTCAGGCTGAAGCCGGCCACCTCGCCATCGGCCTTGACCGCATCGGCCACAAATTGGAAATCCACGCTCTTGGCAACCGGGGAAAAGTTGGTGACGGTCAGCTCGCTGGTGAAGCCTCTGTTTTCAATGATGACCGGCAGAGTCTGTCCGCGGGTCCCCACCAGGGAGGATTCGGTGACCGGAAAGACGAAGGAGCCGTCCGAGTTGAAATTGTCGTTGATGACTCCGTAGGCATAGAAGGGGGCCCTTCCCTCCACCCGCTCCACCTTCACGTAGCCGTTCTCGAAACCGGCCGCCTTCAGGATGGCGTCGTACTGATGGAACCCTCCCGGAGGCAAGGTGATGAGATCGGGCAAGACCACGCTCCTTGCCGGGGCAGCCGGATCTCCGGAAAACACCGTGGTCCTCAAAACGATCTCCCCTTCCTCCACGGCCCCCATATTCTGGATGGCGACATTGGAACGGTCCTGTTCGTTCTGGCGGAGCCCGCACAGATACACGGCTTCCTCGAACCCCTCGCCTTCCGCGATCCCCGGGTAGGCCAACCCGGCCCGGCCGTCGGGTACTTCCGTGGTGGTTCTCGCCATGGCACTCACCTCTGAAGAACCCACGAACTCCACTCTCAGCGTCCCGAGTCGGTTCCTTTGAGCGGGCATGGGCACACCGCGTTCGCTGAGAAACTCGATGGCGTCGGGAACGATCAATTGCCGCCCGGGTTCCAGGTACTCGTGCAGTTTTCCGATATTCGAACCGTAATGGTCCGTGTAGGTGAACTCGAAGTCGAGCCTCGTCTCGCGACTTCCCCGGTTGGTCAAGGTCAGCTCCGATGTGTAAAAGGACTGAAAGCGACCTGCCGCGCTCAATATGACAGGAACGAAGAGACTGCGCTCCGGAACGGGTTCCGAAGCCGCCAGGGGCACCAGGTTCCTGACGGAAGAAATCCATGAAAGGTGGATGAGATATTGTGGAGTACCCAGCGAAACTTCAATCTGACGATAGACCGTATCGGTGGGCAGTCCTGTCAGCGTCAATTCGATCGTTACTCCTTCTCCTTTCCGCAGCATCGTCTCGGGACTCTCCACCAGCGTCCATCGGGTCCAAATCCTGTTCTCGTCCTGAAGCCGGTACCAGTAATGGACATTGGGGTCGAGAGGATCGTCCCAGATGACCGTCATCCGATCCGCGCCCGACCGAGTCGCGGTCAGGTTCAACACGTAATGCAGGGGCAGACCGTTCAACCGCCCCGGGAAGGGTTCCGACAACCGGTTGCCCTGGACGCTGAACTCTTCCAGGCGGGGCAATTGGCCCAGTTCTGCCGGGATTGGCCCGGTCAATTGGTTGTGCTGGAGGTGCAGAATCTCCAGCCGTTCCAGTTTGCCCAACTCGGGTGGAATCGACCCTGTCAGTCGGTTGTTGTCGAGAGACAACCTTTCCAGATAAATCATTTGCCTCAGGGAGGGCGGGATCTCGCCCGTCAATTGGTTGGCGGAGAGCGACAACTCCCGCACATATGGCGTCTGGACCCAGAAGGTCGGAATGGGTCCCGTCAGTCGGTTTTGATGGAGGTGCAACAGTGACAGCCGGCTCAATTGCCCCAGCGTGGATGGAATCTCACCCGTCAGTCGATTGTTGTTGAGGAACAGGAAATTCAGTCCGGACAGATTACCCAATGTCTCCGGGATCTCACCCGTCAGTCGGTTATGATCCAGGTACAAGCCCTCCAGCCGGGACAGTTGACTCAGTTCGGGCGGGATCTCTCCTGTCAGGTCATTGCCGTTGAGGTACAGGTATTCCAGCTTGGACAATCGGCCCAACGCTGCCGGGATCTCTTCCGTCAGTTGATTGAATCGGAGAGACAACCACTCCAGATTGGACAGTTGGCCCAACTCGCTCGGGATTCTCCCCGCCAGTTGGTTGCGGGAGAGGAAGAGGATCTCCAGCGAGGACAACCGTCCCAACCCCTCCGGGATCCCTCCCGTCAAACGGTTATCGCTGAGAGACAACGACTTCAGATTGGACAGTTGACCCAACTCGCTCGGGATTCTCCCCGTCAGTTGGTTGCGGAAGAGGGAGAGGATCTCCAGCGAGGACAACCGTCCCAACCCCTCCGGGATCGCCCCCGTCAAGCGGTTGCTGCTGAGGTTCAACGTCTGCAGCAACGGGAGTTGACCCAGCGACTCCGGGATTTCTCCCGCCAGCCGGTTTTCCCCAAGGTGCAATGTCCGTAGCCCGGACAGTTGACTCAACGCTGCCGGCATCTTTCCGGTGAGACGATGTTGCTCCAGGTTCAACGCCGATACCCGGCTCGGCGACCCCGAAACCCCGATTCCTTCCCAATGGGTTATGGCCAGGCCGCTACTCCAGTTCAGAGTCGTGTGGCCGGCCAGCTCGTCGTGAAAAGCCAAAAGGACCTTGCAATCTGCGACCAGGCCGGGATTGTCGTTCGGGTCCGGCACGGCGGTTCCCTCATCGCAGGCCAGAAGGGATGGGCTTCCGGTTGCGATGAGGAGCGCTGC
>JAPOYZ010000433.1 GCA_026706325.1 Candidatus Aminicenantota bacterium | reverse complement strand
GTGGAGAGTCCCGCCTTGAACCGCTTGGTCTCCAGCTCCAGTTGCTCCTCGGCAAAGCGCACCGCCAGAACGGACATGTCCAGTTCCCGTTTCTGAATTCCGAGGCGTTCATAGGCGTTTCGGACTTCCTCAACGATGAGCTGCTCCTGTTCCTTTCGTTGATGGTTCAAACGGCGCTCGTTGATGGCGGTCTCCGCAAGTTGGCCTTCGTTGCGGCGATTCCTCAAGGGAATCTCCACATCGACGAAGATCCCGTAGGAGATGTAGTCGAACCCCAGCGCCTGTCCCATGGAATTGCCGAAGTTGCCGTAGAAGGGGTGCCCCGGATCCGGCTCGCGAGTCAGAGCTCCGAAGAAATCCACGTTCTTGAAGACCTGTCCCGACCGGCCGTACGATCCGACGTTGGCCCTGAGGTTGATTCGTGGCTTGCCTTCCTTCTTGTAGTAATCCCTGTCGACCCGGTTCTTTTCCAACTCCAGGTTCAGGAGCTCCAGCTCGGGGCGGCGCTTCAGGGCATGTCCGATGGCCTCTTCCAATGTGATGTCTACGGGTCGAATCCGAGGCCGATCCGTCGGAATCAACTTCAGATTCCAAAGGGAGGCCGAACGATCGGGGGTCAGAAGCCGCTTGAGGGCGTTCTGACGAACGGCGATCTGGACCTCCGCCTGAATCGTGACCTGCTCCCGCTTGGAGACTTCCGCCCGGGTCCGGCTGACCTCCATCGGAGCCGAAATGCCCACGGCGACCCTCCGCTTGTTGAGCTCGTGCTGCAGGACGGCCTGTTCGCGGGATTGGCGGCGCGTCTCGTGGTTGTCGATGGCCGAAACCATCTCCCAATACTCGGTCTGGAGGCGCAGTATGATGTCCGACACCCGCTCTTTGAACTGGCTCTCGTTGATGTGACGATCCAGGTTGTAGAGCTTCAACTGCCGTTCGGTCTGAGTCTGCCGGAAACCCCGCCACAGGGGTTGGCTGAATGAGAAGTTGAAGTAGGACTCGAAATTGGGATTGATGATGGAAAAAGCACTGTTGGTGGAATTGCGATTGTTGTTCAAGGTCATTTGGAGGGTGCCGCCACCCTTGACCGGCTGTTGAACCGATGAACTGATCTCGAATCCTCGCCGCAGGGAGGTGGGGATGTTGCGGCCCGCGTCCAGAATGCTGGTGGCCGGCCACTCGTTGGAATTCCAGCCGGTGGTGAAGCTGAGTACCGGATCGTAGTCGCCGCGAGTCTGGAATATCCGTTGTTCGGTCACGTCTTCATTGAAATCCTCGATGGCGATCTCCAGGTTGTTGGTCAGAGCCAGGCGGACGGCCTCCTTCAAGGAGAGATCCATGTATCTTCCCTCGCTTCGAACGCGGTCCACGTAGGGTTTGCTGACGGGGAATTCCTGGTCCGTATCGGAAGAACCTTCGATCGGACACAATCCGATCCAGAGAACGGCCAACAGGGAAACAGGGGTGCGAACGGCAGACATAATTGAACTCCTCGCGTCGGTGTTGCATCTTCAAGTCAGAGGTTCGTTTCAGTTAGAGATGCGTTCGAAGTCCATAAGGATCGGCCGATCCCGATCAGGCCCGGGCACACGGCCGGATTTCAGCGGAGAGCCGCGTGCCGGAATGGCGTGTTTCCGGACGGTGCTCCCTGCAGACATATTATCCCCCAGACCGTCCTCCCTCCGGGGAGATTGTTCATGAGAAACACCCCCTTGTCGCTTGTTCTACTGTCCTGCACGGCCCTGGCGGCGGCCAACGACTTGGACGGGACCGCCCGAATCGTCACGGTACAGCAGCGGCCGTTCGTCAAGTTCGTGACCCTCACCGGCGAACTCCAGGCCAGCGATTCCCTGATCGTCTACTCTCCCAGGATTCCCCACCATTGGAACCTGAAACTGAGTGATTTGGCGGACCAGGGATCCAAGGTCCGGAGTGGGGATCTGCTGGTGAAGTTCGACGGCTCCAGTCTGGAGACCGAACGGTTGGACCTGGAGAAGAAACGGGAGGAAGCGCGGCTCAAGATCGCCCGCAAGGAAGCCGAAATCGGGTCCCAACGGCAGGAGCAACTTCTGCAAAGGGCCACCGCCGAAAAAGAATTGAAGGTCGCGCAGATCTACGCCGGGATTCCGCCCGACCTGGTGCCTCGGGAAGATTCCGAAAAGTACCGGTACGACGTCTCGCAGGCCAGGATCAAGCTGGAGAAGGCCGACCAGCAACTCGCCAGTCAAAAGGAAACCGGACGGGCCGAGTTGGAGGTTCTCGAGCTCGACTATCAGCGCGCCGACCTGCAACTCAATCACCTGCTTCAGTCCATGGACCGGCTCACGGTCCGGGCGCCCTCGTCCGGACTGGCCGTCCGGGCGCGGCATGACCGGGAAGAGCGCAGGCTCCAGCCGGGAGACGCGGTCTGGGGAGGGCGTCCGGTCGTGATGCTCCCCAACCTGGATCACCTGGAAGTTGCCGCCGTCGTCTACGACTCCGAGCTCGGCCTGTTGCGGGAAGGGATGCCTGCCGAGGTGATCCTGGATGCCTATCCCGCCCGCCGCTTCCGCGGACGAGTGCTGCGGGTTTCGGAAGCGGCGAAGGCCAGGTCGTGGAGGTCCCGGCTCAAGGTCTTCGAGGCCCGCATATCCCTGCTGGAAACGGATCTGGACATCATGAAGCCGGGAATGACGGCTCGAGTGAGGATTCCGGTGCCGGTGGGCGAGCGATTGACGGCGCCCCGGGAGGCGCTCCACCTGGGCCCCGGCGGCGAGGTCTTCGCGAGGGATGAGACGGGCCGGAAACTGCCGGTGAAAGTCCTGGATACGACGGACCACTGGGCGTCGGTGGCCGGCCTGGATGCCGGACAGAGACTCCTCCTGAATTCCGGCACGGACCCGGGCCGCCAATCGGAGGGGGATTGGATCCGGATGAAACGGGAGGACTTCACCCTTACCGCGCCCGGCAACGGAGTACTCAAAGCAGCGTTGGCGACCTCGATCCAGTCGCCGGCCCTCCCCAACACCTGGAACTACAAGGTCACCCACTTGGCGCCCGAGGGAAGCCCGGTGGAAAAAGGGGAGGTCGTGGTGCGCTTGGACCCGACGGAAGTCGAGAAGAAACTGCGTCAGGAAACGGCCAACGTCGAGAAGGCCCGGGAGGAGTACGAGAAGACCAAGGCGTCTTTGGAGCTGTCGGCGCGGGACCTGGACCTGAAGCTGGAGGAAGCCCGGGCCGATGCTCAGAAGAAGGAGAAACAACTGGTGGAAGCCAGGGAGTTCCAGTCGATCCTCGACGTCAGAAAGGCGGAATACGAGGCGGAATTGGCTCACCGCAAGGTCGAGACCCTGGAACTGCAGCGAAGGTTCGTGAAGCAGGACGCCGACCTGCAGCTCAAGATCCTGGAAGACAGCCGGCGGCTTTATGAGGAGAGAGCCTCTCATCACCGAAAATCGATCCAGGCCATG
>JAPOYZ010000010.1 GCA_026706325.1 Candidatus Aminicenantota bacterium | reverse complement strand
GCATCGCGATACGCGGAGGACAACCGGTCGCGCAGACCGAGCAGATCGGACACCCGCTCCTGGTGCCCCGGGGACAATCCGCCGCGGACTGGCTGCCCAGGTATCAGGAAACGATGGATGCCCTCAAGGAATACTGCGAGTCCTACCCCTGGAACCGCGAGAGAGGGCTGGAGGGCTCACCCTGACGTCACGCTGGAAGAAGAACATCTTCCAGGTGGGAATTTCCAGCAGGGCCAGCCGCAAATTGTACCGCCCCGGCTGCACGAAGAGCTTGTTGGTGTAGATGATCCCGCGGCCGTCTCGAAGCTCCTTTCTTTCCAGGGTGGCCCGGAAGAATTCTCTCATCCTGACCACTTCCCGCCCGTCCGCGTCCACCAACTGGCCGATGATTCCCAATTGGGTCCGGACGTCTCCATCCGGCTCCCTTGAGAGCGTGTAGGGACTGATTTTGATTCTGAAGGGCAACCCGACCTTGCCCGAAATCTGGCCCCTGGGCCGGAGTATGTCCACGTCGGCGCCCAGCTCGTATCGTTCCAGGCCCTCGTCTTCGGGTGGTCCCAGCTCGACTTCGCTGTAGAAGAGCGCCTCGATGAACTTCTTCTTGGCGCGGAGGCGGCCGGGAGCCCGGGTGAAGGGACGCGACACCAGCAACTTCGGGTTCGACGCGGTGACGACGGCCGGCGAGTCGGGATCGATCCCAGGAGTCGGGTCGCCGGAGATGCCGATGGAGTAGAGGTTGCCGAAAACGTCGTCGTTGATCTGTGCCAGGGTGGAATCGAAGTCCAGGATGGTTTCGATTCCGCTGAAGTGCATTCCGCCGGTCTGCACGGCCAAACGCGCGAAGGCGGCCGCCTTCTCCTCCTCCTTCGGATCTTCCGCCGCCACGAGGCCCGGAGCCGTCGGCAAAGCGGTCGCCGACGGAACCAGAATCGTATAGATCCTCACATCCTCGCGCAGGGCCCGGGCCGCGGCCCTCTCGGCCCGGTGGTAGGCGTCGTCCATCCCGTCAGAGACGAGAATCAACACCTTTCCGTCGCCGGGCCTCGCCCGGGTCCCAAGGGGTGCGAGCAGCGCCTCCACCGACTCGTAGATCGCGGTTCGTCCCTGGTGCGGCCGGGCCGCCGCGAAGGCCTTTTCCGCAAGTTGCTTGCGGGACGTGAACTCCTGAAAAACCAGCAATTTGTCGGTAAACCCGAAGACGCCTATCTGGGTGAACAGGTGGATGTTGTCCAGGAAGTTCTGGGCGGCCATGATCTCTTCCGCCCTGGTGGCGAAGGTGCTTCCGCTCACGTCCAGAAGAAAGGCGATCCAGAGGCGGCCCAGGTCGGCCGTCCGTTTTCGCGGGGGCCGAAAGAAGACGATCTCCCTCTCCCTGCCGCCCTGGATCACGCGGAAGTCCTCCTGCGTCAGGGTGTTGACCAATCTGTTTCCGGGATCTCTGACGGTGAAACGAAGCAGAACCAGGTCGACTCTGACCCGGATCGCTTCGTCCTGGGTCTGATCCTGCCCAGTCGCCCAAGCCGGCCCCAGCCAAATCCAGAGAAGCGGGGCCAGGGTCAGCCGCCCGAGCTGTCCCCAACGTCGCCGACTCCGAATCTCACGTCTCATTTCAAATTTTTCGGGCGCCCACGAGATGCAGAAACTCACTCCGGGACCGCTGGTCATCCCTGAACTTGCCCAGCATGGCGGAGGTTATCATCCGAGTTTGCCGCTTCTCGACCCCTCGCATCAACATGCACAGATGTTGGGCCTCTACAACGACCGCCACGCCCTTGGGCCGGATCTTGTCATTGACGGTGTCGGCGATCTGCTGGGTGAGCCGTTCCTGGACTTGAAGGCGCCGTGCGAACACGTCCACGATTCTCGGAATCTTGCTGAGTCCGATGACCCGGTCCGATGGGAGATATCCCACATGGCACCGGCCGAAGAAGGGCAACAGGTGATGTTCGCAAAGACTGTAGACCTCGATGTCCTTGACGATGACCATTTCATCGTAATCCACCTTGAAATAGGCTCCGTTGAGCAGCCCGTCCACATCCTGCGCGTATCCCCTGGTCAGGAACCGCATGGCGCGGCCGACTCTTTCGGGAGTGCCCACAAGCCCCTCCCGGTTGGGATCCTCGCCGATCTCATGAAGCAACTTTCTGACCAACTCCTCCAAGGCCGACCTCCTGCAACTCTCGATTTCCGAACCTGGGTCCCGGCAACCAGGATCAACCCGGCGGCCAGCCCATGTGTCGACCGCCCAGAACATGGGCGTGAATGTGAAAAACGCTCTGCCCGGCCGCAGCGCCGTTGTTCAGGACGACACGATAGCCCGAGGCCAAACCTTCATTGCGCGCGACCCTTTTCGCAAGCAGCAACAGCCGGCCGAGAAGGGTGGCGTCCTCCTCCTCCGCTTCGCCCAATGAGCCAATGTGCTTCTTGGGGATCACCAGGACATGGGTGGGCGCCTGGGGGTTGATGTCCCGGAACGCCATGGCCCATTCGTTCTCCGCCACCACTGCCGCACGAAGCTCTCCGTTCACGATCCGGCAGAACAGGCAGTCACTCATCGTACACCTCGCCGTGGTTCCTCCGGACCAACACCAAGCATCGTTCGATGCCCGCCAAATCCCTCCGGGTCTCCACGGCGCGCCAGTTCCGGCGGCGCGCCAGGCGGCACACGCGCGCCCGGGCGCCCGCATCGATTTCCAATACCAGAGGACTCGACGGTGTCATGACCGACGGGCATCCCTTCAGCAACGCTTCGTACATCTCCAGACCGTCCGGGCCCGCAAAGACGGCGGCACCCGGCTCATACGCGGCCACGGACCGGTCGACCCGGTCCCGGGCGGCTGTCGGGACATAGGGAGGATTCGACACCACAAGATCCCAGCGGGTGGCCCGCCCCCCCAACGGCGTCAGGTTCGGCCCCTCCAGAAACTCGATCCGGGATTCGCAACCGTAGCGCGCCGCGTTCCGCCTGGCCACCGCCAGAGCGCGGCGTGAAATGTCCGTGGCCGTTACCCGGAGCCGCGGCCGTTCGGCAGCCAACGTCACCGCAATGACCCCCGAACCCGTTCCCACGTCGAGCACTTTCGGGTTCGGCAGATCCATGGCGTCGAGCCGCTCCAGGCAGACATCCACCAACAGCTCCGTTTCCGGCCGTGGGATCAGCACACCCGGGCCAACGGCGAAACCCCTTCCGTAAAACTCCTGATTCCCCAACAAATACTGGATCGGATAGTGCCCCGCCCGCTTCTGGAGCCAGCCCATCCATCTCGCGGACTGGGCCGGGTCCAGGTGCAATTCGGGGTGCGCCAGCAGGTACGCGCGCGAACGCCCCAGAATGGAACCCAGCATCAACTCCGCATCCAGGCGGGGACTGCGGATGCGTTTCCGCATGAGACACGAGGTGCCCTGCCGAACCGCGGCCGCGACCGGCAACGCCGTCGGAATCCTGCCCTGGTGCTTGTCAAGCAATGTGCTGTTCTGTCAG
>JAPOYZ010000418.1 GCA_026706325.1 Candidatus Aminicenantota bacterium | reverse complement strand
GAGAACGGTGGCGAGGGCGACGCCGTAGGACGTGGCCCCGTAAAGAAGCACTGCGAAGCCACTCATGGGTGCGGCCATTCTACCTGATGAGGAAACTTGACTCGGATTTCCAAATGCCGCAAGGTCGGCGTCGATTCGACCCCGACCCATTGGGAGGCCTCATCCATGCGCACACCTTCTCGAATCCGGATCATTTTGCTGTTGTGGATCGTCCAGGCGGTCCTGCCGTTCTCTGCCGGACTTCATGCCGAACCTCCGGGAGAGGCTGGCCGGGTCGTCCACGTCGGGCCGGAGTACAACCTGGAAGAGCTGTTCCTCCACGACGACACGATCGTGGACCGGAGTCAGGGTCTGGTGCTGGCCCCGGCAACGGTGAGGAAACATCCAGGGAATCCGGTACTGGTCAAGGATCGCCCCTGGGAAGTGGGAATCCTCAACTACACCTGTGTGCTCCAGGACCGGGAAGAGGGGCTCTTCAAGATGTGGTACCAGATCATCCGGCCCAAGGCGGGAGGCGGAGGGAACGAGAGCTGGTGCCTCTACGCCACGTCTCCCGACGGGCTGGTCTGGGAGAAGCCGGAACTGGGGATCGTGGAGCACGACGGCTCCACCCGCAACAACATCCTCTTCTACGAGCACGAAGGGATACGGGGGACGCCCTCCTACTGGGTGGAGAAGGACTATGCCGCCTCCGATCCCTCGCGCCGCTACAAGATGATGTTGCAGCGATGGGACTTCAGGGGACGCGGCGCCGCCATGGCCCATTCCCCCGATGGAATTCATTGGACGATTCCTGAATTCGGCAACCGGCTGGGTCCCTTCGATACCCGGAACATCTTCTTCTGGGACGATATCGTCGGCGCCTACGTGGGCTATTTTCGCAGTCATGTGGGCAGCCGGCGTTCGATTTCCCGGGCCACCAGTCCCGACGCGTACCACTGGTCGCGGCCGGTGACCATCCACACTCCGGACGAGCAGGATCCCCCCACCTGGCATCTCTACACTCCGGGGATCTTCAAGTACGCGGGGGCTCGCAACGCCTACTTCATGCTCACCGCCGGGTTCGACGAGGTCACCCACGCCATGTACGGAGAGTTGGGGACGAGCCGGGACGGCATCGAGTGGCATCGTTTCCGCCGGCCCTTCCTGGGGACTTCCGGAGAGGGGGAGTGGGACGGCGGGCACGTCATGCCCATTCCCGCCGACGCGTCCATCGGCGGCGAGACCGCCCTCTTCTACCAGGGGAGCACCAGGCCCGCCCACGACGGCACGGGAAAGCGGGGCATCGGCGTGGCCTTCCTGGGCCGCGGCGCCTTCGTGGGACGGAAAGCGGCGTCCCAAGGGAATCTTCTCACCCATCCGCTTCGGATTCGGGACAGCCGCAGCCGGTTTTTCCTCAATGCCGACGCCGGGGAGGGATCCATCCGGGCCGAGCTGCTGGACGGCTCGGGGCGGGTCCTGGATGGCTTCTCCCGAGACGACTGCCGGCCGATTCGGGGCAAGGGAAGCCGGTTGCCGGTTCATTGGACCGGGCAGGAGGAGTTGAAGCAGCACCTGCGCAACGGGACGGTCCGGCTCAAGCTCTACCTGGACCAGGCGACCGTCTACGGCTTCTACTGCCGCCGTCCGCCGCGCCGGTGACGGACCGGGGCTGGCACAGCCTGCAGAGGATGCAAAGATGAATCGTTGGCGCAAGTGTCTCTTGATCCTGTCGTCCGTGCTTTTGACCGTGGCCGCCTGCCAGGTTCCGCAGGAAACTGAGACGGTCCTGAAGCCGACTCCCAACTGGCCCCCCCGGATCATCTACAACACCGACGGCAACTGGGCCTTCAACTACCTGGCCAACCGCGACCCCAGTGACCTGACGGTGATTCTGGATGCGCTCCAGGGAACCGCCGTGGACATCGTGACGGTCCTGGTGGGAATCGACGACGATCTCTCCTGGCGCGGGAGCCCGCACGGCCAGCTCTGGGGCGACAACATCGAGGACTGGGACCCGGACGACGACACCGCCGTGGCTTCGGTCGGCGGCATGAGCATGTCCGACGTGGAGCGCCTCCACCGGAACCTGGCCGCGGTGGTCGACGACGGCCACGATCTCTTGAAGATCTACATCGACCGGGCGCGAGAGCTGAATCTGGGGATGTTCGCCTCCTTCCGCATGAACGACGCCCACGTCAATCTCGAGGACCGGGGCTGGTACGGCCGGTCCGCCCGGAAGCTGGAGAGGACCGATCTGCTCCTGGGCCATCCGGTCTGGTGGGGCGCCGGCCAGGCCGACCGGTGGAACTTTTCCTGGCAGTGGAACTACGCCAGGAAAGAGGTGCGAGACCGCTTTCTGGGCCTTTTCGACGAGGTATTGACCCGCTACGACTTCGATGGACTGGAGCTGGATTTCGGCCGCGGCGGCCTACTGTTTCGAACCGGCGAACGGTTCAGGAATATCCCGACGCTGACCGGGTTCATGCGGAACGCCAGGGAGATCGTCCGCCGGAAGCAGTCGGAGAAGAGCCGGGAGCTCAAGCTCATCGCCCGGGTTCCCGTCAGCATCGACGCCGCTCTGGAGCTGGGCTTCGATCTCGAGACCTGGATCCGGGAAGGGCTGGTGGATGCGGTGATCCTGGGTTCTCCTTCCTACTGCGTGCAGCGCATCGACATCGAGCGGGCCGTCGCGGCGGCATCGGGGAGCGGGGTCCTCGTCTACACCGGATTCGACTCCTCGACTCACGCGGCGTCGCCCCAGGGGGGTTACGAACGGAATCCCGTCACGGTATTGAGAGCGTCGGCCTTGAACGGCTACAAGCAGGGGGCCGCCGGCGTCCATCTCTTCAACTACGGTTACCGGAGTCATCGTCAGAGTCCCGTTCGGGAAGGCGCCGAAGTGGTGGCCAAGCCGGTGGGGACCGAAAGGCCGGGCCATTTCACCGCGTCCGATCTACAGGACCTGAAGGACCTGGGAGACGCCAAGTCCTTGGAGCGGCTGGACCGCTGCTACTATGCCGAGTCCCGCGCCATGAACTTCCCCGGGGACTATCCGCCCCAGGTGCCCCAGCAGCTGTCTCTCGCGGGCCGGGGCGCCGGGCCGGCTCATGCCATTCGGATCCGCGTGGATGACGACATCGCGGCGGGCCGGGCCGACGGCAGAATCCGAAAGACCGAGTTGCGCCTGCGTCTGACCCACGTGGAGAAATCGCTGGGGCGCGTCCGCTGCGAAGTCAACGGGGAAGGAGTCGATCTCGCGTCCGCCGGCAGGATCCGGAACCGGAAGGGAGAGGAGTGGCTGGTGGTGGAGAACCCGCCGGTGAAGGGTGGAGTCAATACCGTCCTCGTGGTGCTGGAGGGAAAAAAGACGCCGGAGGAGCACACCTACCGTCGCGCGCCCTGGCCCACCCTGGAGAGCTGCGAGATCATCGTCAGGACGGGGTCCTGACCTGTAGCAGCCCGTGGCAAAAGTCGTCACGGCATTCGACCGTCCCTGCATCCCGGCGGACTG
>JAPOYZ010000101.1 GCA_026706325.1 Candidatus Aminicenantota bacterium | reverse complement strand
GAAAGATCCGTTCTTTCACCTTCATGCTGAGGTCCCTGCCGATGAGCCCCTCGATGGCCAACACGGCGATGAGGCCTCCGTCCAGGACGGGGATGGGAAAGAGGTTCAGGATGCCCAGGTTCAGGGACACCAGGGCCATGAATCCCATCAGGGGAACCAACCCTCCCGACGCGGCGGCCCCCGAATAGCGGGCGATATCGATGGGACCCGACATGCTCCGGAGGGAGGCCCTGCCGGTCACGATCTTGCCGATGATTTGACCGATCAACAGAACCAATTCTCCGTTCCTCCGGATCGACAGGGCCAGGGACTCCATGATTCCGTACTTCTCGATGCGGAAGGGGGGGCCTCGCTCGACACCGATCAGAACCCTGCCGTCGATCTCCGCCGGGCGAATGGTGGCCTCCAGGAACTCTTCGCCCCTCCGCAGCTTGAACAGCAACGGCTCTCCTTCGCGTTCCGACACGAACGGCGAGATGGCAGAGGGTTCATCGACGGAACCATTCTCTCCCCGGACCGCCAGGATCTCGTCACCCGGCTTCAATCCGGCGGTTTGCGCCGGCGAGCCTTCCATGGTTCCGGTGATGATGAATGGAATCCAGGGCTCCACTCCGATGGTTCCGATCTCGCCTCTTTCCGACGCCGCGGTGACCAGCACCCGTTTATCGATTCGATTCCCTCCCCGGTCGAGAGTCAGGCGAAGGCTCTGCCCGGGACTCGTGGCGATGGCGATCTCGGCATCCTGCCAGGTGGACACTTCGTCTCCGTCGATGGCTACGATCGTGTCGCGAACCTGAATCCCCGCCGCTTCGGCAGGGGAATCGTCGGCCACCGCCCCGATTTCCGCCGGTCCGGACCGGTAGGCGAGCACTTGGACCCCCAGCGTGTAGGCGGCGGCCGACAGCAGAACGGCCAGGACGATGTTCATCAAGGGGCCGGCCACCGCCACGGCGAAACGATGCCGCTTGGGGTGGGCCAGAAACTCGTCGCCGGAACCGGTAAACGACTCGTCGTAGTTCTCTCCGGCCATCTTGACGTAACCGCCCAGGGGCAAAATGCTCACCCGGTAGTCGGTGTCGCCACGGCGAAACCCCACCAGCCTGGGGCCGAATCCGAGTGAGAACACGTCGACGCGAATGCCCAGATACTTGGCAACCGCGTAGTGTCCCAACTCGTGGACGAAGATCATGACTCCCAAGACAAAAATGAAGGCCAGCAGGGTGGTCCCGAAATCACCGATCAACTGCAAAGGAATCTCGCCTTTCTGACAGGGCTCCAGGGACGGAACTCGGTATCCCTGCGACCCGGCGTCTCAATCGTAAACGACATTCGCTCCAACTCTCAGATCCTCAAACGTGTCCCGGGCCGCTTGCGTTCCTCGTTCGCCCCCGCGGGCAGTCAGATTCTGGCCAGAGCCAGTTCGTTTGCCACGCGGCGGGACCTCCGGTCCGCTTCCAGAACGACTTCCAGAGAATCGGGTTCCTGTGGCCGGTGGCGGTCCAACACTCCCTCGATAGTGGCGGGGATATCCCGAAAAGAAATTCGTTCCTCCAGAAATAGTCCGACGGCCACTTCGTTGGCGGCATTGAGGGCCGCAGGGTAGGTCCGTCCCTCTTGCAGAGCCGCTCCGGCCAAGCGCAGGCAGGGAAACTTGACGGGGTCCGGCGGATGGAACTCCAGCGGCGTCAAGGCGAACAGGTCCAGGGACGGGACCGGCAGGCTGCAGCGGTCCGGGTAGCTCAGGGCGTAGCCGATGGGAAGACGCATGTCGGTGATTCCCAGTTGGGCCATGATGGCCCCGTCCACGAACTCCACCATGGAGTGGATCATCGATTGGGGATGGATCACGATTTCCACCTGCCCCGGCCGCAGGCCGAAAAGATGGTGCGCTTCGATCACCTCCAGACCCTTGTTCATGAGCGTGGCCGAGTCCACGGTGATCTTGGGTCCCATCTTCCAGGTCGGATGGTTCAAGGCCTCCTGTACCGTCACGTCGCTCAGCTCCCGGAGGGACTTGCCAAAGAAGGGGCCGCCGGAAGCGGTGAGCAGAATCCGCTTGACCTGGGCTTTACGCTCCCCGTTGAGACATTGGTGAATGGCGCTGTGCTCGCTGTCGACGGGCAGCAGGCGGACCTTTGCGTCCCGGACCTCCCGCATTACCAACTCCCCCGCCATCACCAACGTCTCTTTGTTGGCCAGAGCCACGTCCCGGCCCGCCAGGATGGCGGCCAGGGTGGGAATCAGACCCGCGGCGCCGGTAATGGCTGCCACCACCATTCCCGCTTCCACTTCGGCGGCCAGTTTCGACACCCCTTCCTGCCCCTCCCAAACCGGCGTCCCCGGAAGTCGCTGCCGGAGCCACGCCGCCTGCTCACGATCATGAAGGGCGACGGCGAGCGGAGAGTATTTCCGGGCCTGTTCCAGGAGTCGAGCGGCATTTCTTCGCGCCGCCAACCCCACGATCCGGAACTGATCCGGGTTCAGATCGACCAGACTCAGCGTGCTGCGTCCAACGGAACCCGTAGAGCCCAGAATCGAAATCTTCTTCATCTTCTTCCGGGATTCGTCAGGCGATCGACCGAGCGCGGCGCTGAACAGCCCGTGGCCGCGAAAAACAGTCCAGGGCTAAAATCGATGCGGACTTTCAGGCGCGAAGAAACGCCCCAAATGGCCGTCTCAGCGCATCATCCTAGCAGAAAAGACAGGCAATGATAGACGGGGAAAGCGAAGAGAAGACTGTCGATCCGGTCCAAAAGTCCCCCGTGTCCGGGAATCAGGGAACCGCTGTCCTTGGCGCCGACGGCACGCTTGAGGAGCGACTCGAAGAGATCCCCCAGGATGGCAGCCAACCCCACCACGACGCCTATCAGCGACAACAAGCCCCAATCGGAACGGCCGAGCAGGCCATACCCCAACAATACGGCTATCGCCAGCGCGGCGGCGAGACCGGCGGCGAATCCCTCCAGGGACTTCGCCGGGCTCAACCGGGGAGTGATGCGGCGGCGTCCCCAGCGCGACCCGACCAGATAAGCTGCAATGTCGCATGACCAGACGATGGCCAGGATCATGAGCAGCTCGTCGGATCTGCTCCGGTACCCGGCCAGCAACGACACGGGCAGCCCCAGATACAAGAGCGCCATGAGGCTGGCCGAAGCCGAAACCAGGGCGTCCCGGTGGTTGGCGACCCGGTAGAGATTGGCGGTGAGCAGGCAGAGGCAGGCTCCCAGCAGGTAGGCCACGACCGCGCTTCCTCCCTGATTCCACACCCAGGGAAGAATCACGCACGCGGCGATCGCCGGAATCGGCTTCCTCGCTCCCAAGGGCGCCAGAAGCCGAAACAGCTCCAGGACTGCGATAAGGAGGATCAGATCCAGGAACGCCAGGAACACCGGGGCGGGCGCCAATACGATGATCACGAGGACCAGCGGCGCCAGTACGGCGACGCTCAGGGTGCGGCGGATCATCTGGCGCCTTGCAGGGCACGTGATCGGATTCCCCCGT
>JAPOYZ010000647.1 GCA_026706325.1 Candidatus Aminicenantota bacterium | reverse complement strand
GCCGCCGAGGTGGTCTACATCATGCTCGTGGGCGAGACGTTGGAGGCCTACGCCTCCCAACGGTTCCACACCGACCTGACGCAGCTTCTCTCGTTGCTGCCCCAGGAGGCCCATCGCTGGGGAGACGACGGCGAGGAGCGGGTGGCTCTGGGAGAACTCCGGCCGGAGGACCGGGTGGTGGTCTATCCCGGCGAGAGGGTCCCGGTGGACGGCGTCATCCTGGAAGGGGAATCGCTCCTGGACGAGAGCTCCATCACGGGCGAGTCGGTGCCCCGGGAGCGGTCGGTCCGCGACCAGGTCTACGCCGGCAGCATGAACCAGACCGCCCGGATTCTGATCCGCGCCCGCCAGGTGGGCGAAACCACGGTGTTGAACCGGATCGTGGAGTTGGTGCGCCAGGCCCGGGAGAGCAAGGCTCCCATCCAGCGGACCGCGGACCGCTACGCCCAGTGGTTCCTGCCCCTGGTGCTGGGAATCGCGGTCCTCTGCTACGTGGTGACGGGGGATTGGATGCGCTCCGTGGCGATCCTCATCGTGGCCTGCCCCTGCGCCATGGTCCTGGCCACGCCGGCGGCGGTCCTGGCCACCATCAGCGCCCTGGCCCGGAAGGGGATCGTGGTACGGGGCGGCGTCCAGATCGAGGAACTCTCCAAGATCGACTGCTTCGCCTTCGACAAGACCGGCACCCTCACCCGGGGCCGGCCCGAGCTGGTCCGGGTGATTCCCTTCGGAGAGTTCCGGCCCGATGCGATCCTGGGTTGGGCGGCCTCCCTGGAATTCTTCTCCGAACATCTGCTGGCCAAGGCCATTCGGGAGGCGGCCGAGAGGCGCGGGCTCGACGTCTCGCCCGGGGAGTCTGTTGAGAGGCACGCGGGTCTGGGTCTGGAGGGGACGGTGCCTTCCGGCGGCGATGAGGCGGGGCCGTCCGTGCTCGTCGGCAGCGCGCGCTTCCTGGAACAGCAGGGAGTCACCCTTTCCAAACCGGAGCGGGAAGTCCTGGATCAAGCGGCGTCCGAAGGAGGCATCGCCGTCCTGGTGGGGTGGGAAGAGCAGGCCGCCGGCGTCCTCCTCCTGCAGGATCAGCCCCGGCAAGAGGCAAGCCAGGCAGTGGCCGAGCTGCGCGAATTGGGGATCCAGAAGTCTCTGCTCTTGACGGGAGACAACGAAAAGGCGGCCCTTCGGGTGAGCCGGGAGGTGGGGATCGCCCAGGTGCACGCCGGCCTGCTTCCCCAGGAGAAGCTGGCCCACCTGGAGGATCTCAAGCTCCAGGGCCTCCGGGTGGCCATGGTGGGAGACGGCGTCAACGACTCGCCATCCCTGGCCGCCGCCCACGTCGGCATCGCCATGGGTGACACGGGGACCGACATCGCAGCCGATGCGTCGGGGGTGGTTCTGGTCGGGGATGGGGGGCTCGACCGCCTGAAACCGTTGATCCGCATGAGCCGCCGCGCCGTCAAGACCATTCACGACAACATCTTCTGGTTCGGTCTCGTCTTCAACCTGGCCGCGGTCATGGCCGCCTTCTGGGGGTACCTGAGCGCCGTGGGCGCCGCTGTCGTCCACCAGGGTTCCTCGTTCCTGGTGCTGATGAATTCCCTCAAGCTGCTGGATCGCCGGCCCTCGGAGCTTCTCCCCCACCGGCTTCGCCACCGGTTGCACCACCTGGGGCACCGGTACCACCACTTCCGCCACGACCTCCACCATCTCCAACACGATGTGCTCCATTGGTTGCACCATCGGAATCCGGCCCAGCTTTTCAGGCACTTCCTTCACTGGGCGGGCCATCGCAAAGGGTCCCTGCTGCGTTGGGCCGGGGCCGCTGCCGTCCTGGCGTACCTGCTCTCCGGGATCCGGGTCCTGGCGCCCGAAGAGGTGGGAGTGGTCCAGCGCCTGGGCCGGCTGGTCGAGGGTTCATTGGGCCCGGGCCTTCACTACGTGGCGCCTTGGCCCGTGGAGACCCTCCACCGGCTCCGGCCGGCGCAGGTACGCACCGTGGAGCTGGGTTTCCGGATTTCCGACTCGGCAGCCGAGGTCAAAGGGGGGCCGGCCGCCTACGAGTGGAACATTCAGCATCGCCAGGGACGCTATCTAAGGAGGGAAGACGAGGCGCTCATGCTCACGGGAGACGAGTACCTGGTGGAGGTGAACGCGGTCGTCCACTACACCATCGCCGACTTCCATCAATACCTCTTCGCCAGTTCGAGCCTGGATACCACCTTGCAGTTCCTGTGCGAGAGCGCCTTGCGCCAAGTGGCGGCCACCATGGAACTGGACCGGATTCTGGCCCTCGACCGGCGCACCATCGAGAGCGCGGCGATGGAGATGGTCCGATCGGAGGCGGATCGTCTGGGTTTGGGCGTTCGAGTCCAGGCGTTCCAGCTCCAGGACGTGCATCCCGCGCTGGAGGTGGTGGGAGCGTTCCGGGACGTGGCCAGCGCCTTGGAGCAGAAGAGCCGCATGATCAACGAGGCTCATGCCTACGCCAACGAGCGGGTCCCCATCGCGGCGGGTGAAGCCCAGGGGCGCCAGATCCAGGCCCGGGCCTATGCGGTCTCCCGGGTCCAACGTTCCGAGGGCGAATCCCGCCGCTTCGATCTGCGTTACGGCGCTTATCGCATGTCGCCCGAGACGACCCGGGTCCGTGTCTACCTGGAGGCGGTCGAGGCGGGTTTGGCAGGGAAAAGGAAGTACATCCTGGACCAGAGTTCGGGACGCCGGAAGATGCTGCTGTTCCGTAACTCGGTGTTCAATTTGGGAGACCTGGAGAAGGCGGTCTCCGCCAGCGGGAGATGACTCGGAGATGCACTACCCAGTGAGGGCGCCCGCGGGCGGCCGGAAAAGCAGGCAATCGATCCGAACCGGAAGAGTGATCCGAAGCAAGGTCTTCTGGACCGTGGTCCTGTTGATTCTGTCGTACCGGAGCCTGTTCACGGTGAACGAGGAGGAGATGGTCCTGGTGACCCAGTTCGGACGCCCCGTCGCCGAGTACAAGGAGGCGGGACTCCGGTTCAAATGGTTCTTCCAGGGGCTCACGCGCATCGACAAACGGTTGCATCTCTACAATCCCCGGCCTTCCGAGTATCTGACCCGGGACAAGAAGAATCTCCTGGTGGAGACCTATGTGATCTGGCAGGTTCAGGAGCCGCTCCAGTATCTGCGGACCGTCGGGGATCGCTCCGGGGCCGAGATGCGCCTGCACGACATCGTGTGGTCGTCGGTCTCCGCCGATCTGGGGCGGACCGAGCTCTCCGAGCTGGTGGCCACGGACCCGGACCAGGTTCGCCTGGAGCCCTTGATGGAGAAACTCACGCGCGAGTGCGATGAGCTTTCCCGCCAACGTTACGGAATTCGGATCGCGTCGGTGGACGTGAAGCGGATCAATCTCCCCACCCAGAACCGGGAGAGCGTCTATGCCCGGATGCGGGCGGAACGGGACCGCATCGCCAAGAAATACCGGGCCGAAGGAGAGGAAGAGGCCCGCAAGATCCGGGCCGAGGCGGACCGCCAGGCC
>JAPOYZ010000325.1 GCA_026706325.1 Candidatus Aminicenantota bacterium | reverse complement strand
CGCGAGAAAACCACTGCGGACCTCCTGGCAAGTAAGACTACTGGGCGACAAGGCAAACGTCGAGGGCTTCGAACCTCAGCTCACGCCTCCAGTTCAAAGGGGAGCGCACCGGAATTCGACATTCAGATTGCATGCAAGTATGCTTAATGCATGCGAAATCTTCAGGTGCGGAACGTTCCGGAGAAACTTCATCGGACTCTCAAGGCGAAGGCGGCCCTTGAGGGCAGGTCGTTGTCAGCTTTCCTGCTCCCGGAGTTGGAGAAGATTGCCCAGCGTCCGACTCGCCAGGAATTCCTCCAACGCTTGCGAATGAGGGAAGCTGTCCACTTGAACCCGACCGCTGTCGAGATCATTCGAGAGATGCGGGACCGTGACTAGCCTGCGCATGAGTCGCCTCTGATGCTGGTGATCGACGCGTCGGCAGTAGTTGAGGTGGTAATGGGAACGCCGACCGGATTTGTCATTGAAGAGGCGGTTTTTGGATCGGGCGAGTCCATAGCAGCACCACATCTCATCGATGTCGAAGTGCTGCACGTGGTCCGCAGATGCCACCGCCAACGCTTGCTATCGACCGAGCGATCCGAACAAGCCTTGCAAGATCTCGCAAATCTACCCATCACGCGTTACGGCCATCTTCCCCTGTACTCTGCCATCTGGCGGCTAAGAGACCATCTGACAGCCTACGACGCCGCATACGTGGCCCTTGCCGAAATGATTGACGCACTGATCGTCACCTGCGACGGCAAGCTGGCGCGATCGACGGGGCACAACGTTAACGTTCGACTATTCGACCTGAGTGCTTCATAACAGAAACGTTTTGTGGCCGTCTGGCCGGAATCCGGCCAGTCTTGTCCCCGTCGGGCGGGCGGCCCCATCCGACGCAGGCCATTTCGGATGCTGAACGTCCCATTGAGGTACTGACAACTCCGCCCGGTCACGACCATAGTATTGGTCGGAACGCGAAATCGATTCTTGAGAAACGGTGGAAACGAGGATGAATCGAACCGGAAATGAGCCGGAAATGAGCGTGGAGTTTACGCTTGCAAACTACTCTGAACAAAATGGATCCAAAAAAATGAACGTGAAATGAAGTGGAAATGACCGTTGAAAACACCAACCGGTAGCAGACTGTCTGACGACCCACAGAACAGCCGCTCACAGTAACTGACTACTGAGAGACACAAGATGAAGAACCCGCTGTCCATTTTGGGGCCTGGCCTTCTCGTGGCGGCCACCGGCGTGGGCGCCGGAGACTTGGCCACCGCCGGTTTCGCCGGATCGAAGCTGGGGGTCTCCATCCTCTGGGCCGTCCTTGCCGGCAGTTTCTTCAAGTACGTCCTCAGCGAGGGGATCACGCGCTGGCAACTGGCCACGGGGCAGACCCTCCTGGAAGGCGCCGTGGATCACCTGGGCCGCCCCGTCCAATACCTCTTCCTGGGATACCTGGTGGTCTGGAGCTTCCTGGTGGCCGCGGCGCTGATGAGTGCCTGCGGCGTGGCGTCCCATGCCCTCCTGCCCCTTCATTCCGATCCGGCCACGGGCAAGATCGTCCACGGAATCGTGTGGAGCCTGATCGGAGTCCTGATGGTCCGCCTGGGGGGCTACCGGCTCTTCGAAAAGGTCATGCGGGTCTGCATCGGCCTGATGTTCTGCACGGTCGTGGTTTCCGCCGTCCGTCTGGCGCCGGATTGGGGAGACGTCATCGCCGGTCTGGTGTGGCCCGCCATCCCCGAATCGAGCGGGCAGGGACTGGGATGGACGCTGGCCCTCATGGGGGGCGTGGGCGGTACGGTCACCATTCTCTGCTACGGCTACTGGATCCAGGAGGAGGGGCGGCGCGGCGTGAAAGATCTCAAAGTCTGCCGTCTCGATCTGGCCGCCGCCTACGTCGTAACCGCCCTGTTCGGCTTGGCCATGGTGATCATCGGCAGCCAGGTCGAGGTTCAGGGCGGCGGCGCCACGCTGCTGATTCGCCTTGCGGAACGTCTGACCGACTCCCTGGGGCCGGCGGGAGGATGGGCGTTCCTGTTGGGAGCGTGGGGAGCCATCTTCAGCAGCCTGTTGGGGGCCTGGCAGGCGATTCCGTACCTGTTCACGGATCTGACCTCCCTGATGGGCGTCAAGGGAACAGCCCGGCGCCGGCGAGTAGATCCGGATTCCCGGATCTACCGGGGTTTCATGTACGCCATGGCCACGATTCCGATGCTGGGTCTCTGGGTCGGTTTCGCCCGGATGCAGAAGACCTACGCCATCGTCGGAGTGCTCTTCGTCCCCATGCTGGCGGCCGCGTTGCTGCGCATGAACGGCAAGTCCGGATGGATCGGCAGCCGATACCGGAACCGGCCCGGGACCTCGGCAGTGCTGGCCTCAATCCTCATTTTCTTCCTGCTGGCAGGATATCTGGGCGTCGAAGCGGCCTTCCGGCGGTAGCCGGAGACCCGGCCGCATGCCGTGACGACTTCCGCAGCGGGCTGTTACCATGAGCCGCATGGAAGCTCCTTTCACGATGACGTTCGACGCTTTCTGGAGATGGCTCAACGCTCATCCCAACTGCATCTTGAGGGCGGGGACCATGAACGCCGTCCTCTACGACGACGAGGACCTCCACTGGCATTTCGCCAGCGAACCGGACGGCACTCTGCTGGTTCAGGTCCTCCGGGGAAAGCTCCTGCTGGGAGAACTCTTCATCAAGTCCGAGGAGATTCGCTACGTCCAGGCGGTGGCCGGTGAGAGCAACGAGGAGAACCTCTTCGAACTGGTCATCGAGTCGGACCTGGGCCAGAGCCCGTCGTATTTCTTCGTCCTGGCCCATGGGTACGAGGAGGAAAAAGCCTTCTCACCCGGCCGGGTCCACTGAACCTGACCACTCACGCCTTGTTTCTGGAGCGTTTTCGAGTCCACGTCCGAACTGTTCCTCAACCCATGAGATAACCCTGTGGATTTGCTTCCTCCCACGATCGCCGCCCTCACCCCGCGCGACCGAGCCGGCCATCAGTTCGTCTGCTATGCGGACAGCTGCTCCGGCGTGGCGGGAGAACCGGAGGAGGCCAACTTTGCAAGGGTGAACGCCGTCCTTGCTCGCCTTCGGCCCCAGCCTCAATTCATCTGCTTTCCGGGTGACGAGGTCATCGGTCTCTCCACTGATGAAGAGACCTTGAGAAATCAATGGCGCTACTGGTTCGAGCGGGAAATGCACTGGCTGGACAGGACCAAGATCCCGCTCTTTCACACTACGGGAAACCATACGGCCTACGATCCGGCAAGTGAGCGCGTGTTCAGGGAAACTCTGGCGCACCTGCCCCGAAACGGGCCACCGGGCCAGGAGGGACTGACCTATTTCGTCCGCCGCGACGATCTGCTTCTCGTCTTCGTCAACACCCTCTGGTCCGGACACGGAGGCGAAGGGCGTGTGGAAACCACGTGGCTCGATCAAACCCTGTCGGACCATGCCGATGCACGGTACCGACTCGTGTTCGGCCATCATCCTGCCCATTCCGTCAAAGGGCATTTCGGCCCCCATGAGTTGGGAATCGTGCCCGAAGACGGCCGTGAATTCTGGGATGTATTGGTGCGACACCGAGTGTTGGCGTATGTATGCAGTCACCTTTTGACCTTCGACGTACAGGTTCATCAAGGTGTGCTTCAGGTATTGACCGGTGGAGCCGGCAGGACACGCGGGACCCTGCATTGCGTTCAGGCCGCACTCGATTCTGACGGACTGCGCTACCAAGTCCTGGATACCTCAGGCGGAATCAAAGCATGGTTGGAATGGCCGCCGCACCTGCCACCCTCTGAGAGTTGGATGCCGTTCGGTCCTTCCAATGAACCTCAAAAACTGCGCTGCGAAATAGAGGGATCCGACTCAGGCGAGTTCATGATCGCGTGGTGCTTGTCGGGGATCATTGGTTCCTCCCGGGACGGGGAAGCGCAGACACTGCTCAGCGGTTGGGATGACTGCCCGGTGCCGGCGCCGGTCTGGATTGGACTGCTTGGACGCAAATGCCGTGTCGCCGTCCTTCTGAGCAAAGCTCCCGGCCGCAGTCCCAGCTACTGGCTTGGCCCGTCGCTTCCACCCAATGAACCTTTCACGGTTCAACTCGCTTTCCACACCGGCATGGGGCCTGGTGGCGTTCTCTGGCGGAAAGACGACCGAGACCCATGGTCGACGCTGCCATCCGCTTCCTCACACGGACTGGAACGATTCCCATGGCCGAGCTGCTGGAGTACTGCCCACGGTCAGCGGGGCGCTACGGATCGGCCATTCCGTGGACGTGAGCTGCAAGTCACCTGGCACGTGCAAGCCCAGCAGTTGGGTCGGTGAGTGACTTCCGATCCTCTCCCTTCTCCGCTCTTCCGCCATGGGTCTGGTTCGCGGTGAGAAGCAATGTCGTGGAGGGGTGACATCAAGTAAGGAAGTTCCTTGCAATGGGAAAGCCCTGCAGACCAGACGGAGGTGGGTACCATGATCATCAGCAAACTGACTTCCAAGGCCCAGACGACCATCCCGCTTCCGATCCGAACGTTGCTCGGGTTGCAGCCCGGGGACGAGCTCCTGTACGAGATCATTGATGGACAAGTAATCCTCACCAAATCGATGCGGGACGCCACCACGCATGACCCGTTCCGTACCTTCGAGGAATGGCGATCCGAAGCGGACACCAAGGCCTATGCAGACCTCTGAGCAAGGTGACGTCGTCAAAGTTTCGTTCCCGTACACGAACGGCGTGACGCGTCAGTGGCGACAACTCTTCACACCAAATTCGGATTCACGTCCTTCCACTCGTCCAACGGCGGTAGAAGGCCGTCGGCGATGGTCTGGTCCCGAAGATTCGCCAGGTGCTTGTAGGAATTCCTGAGCGCGGCCATGTCCGCGGCATCGCCCTCCGGCATCGAGTACTCCAGGCCGTCGGGTCCGAAGCGCGTGTCCATGGCCATCATGATGTGGCGGAATTCGCCCCGGTTGACGTAGGTGCCGCAGGGCCACGGGAATTCGTCGGCGCCCAGGCGGCCCCGGAGCATGGAGGTGCTCAGGTGGGCCGGAGACTGGAAGGAGGAACGCCCTCGCAGCTTGATGATGGCGGCGCCGCCCCCGCGGACCTGCTGCTGCAGATCGGTCCACTGGCCCGGGGTCAGGCCCTGCCCCTCGACGGTGGCGCCATCGAGGATCTCGCCGAGAGGCGTCCCGGCGACGGAGATGCTGCCCTTGAACACGGCCATCTGCTCGCCGTGGCCACCGTAGGTGGCGCAACCGGTCACCTGGTCCTGGGCGACGGAGAAATGTTGGGCCAGCGCGCTCTGAAGACGCGTGCTGTCCAGCGCGGCCAGGGTGGAGACTGCCGATCCCGGCAGCCCCGAGTGGACCAGCGTGGTGAGACCGGTGATGTCCGCGGGATTGAAGATGACGACGGCCAGCTTGCAGGCCGGGCAGTGGCGCTTGATCTGTTGCCCCAGGTTCCTGGCGATCTTGCAGTTGTCCTTGCGCAGGTCCTCACGGGTCATGCCGGCGCGGCGGGGAGCGCCTCCCGCGGTGATGATGTAGGCGGCGTCCGCAAGGGCCTCCGCTTCGTCTATGGTCCAGGTCACCTGGGCTCCCGGGAACGAACAGTGGTAGATCTCTTCGGCCGACCCCTTGAGCGGACCCTCCAGCGGGTCGTACATGGAGATCCGATTGGCGGTCCCGGTCTGCAGCAGCGACTGCACCAGATTGGAGCCAATGGCGCCGGCGGCGCCCAGAACGGCGACTTTCTCGTTGGTCAGGTACATTCGATTCCTACCTCCTCATGCACAGGGTGAAAGCTCGCGGTCGGACCGGCCGCGGCCACGATTTCAACGCGCAAAGGGTAGCCGCCGGAGGGTTGCCGGTCAAGAACTTGATGATGAGGATCGAGAGAAAATCAGATTGCGGAATTGCCGCTGTCAGGGCTCAGCGTTTACGCGCCGCTTCGGCGCGGCGGCGGGCCGATTCGGCTTTGGCGGTCCATCCTTTCTGGCCATACGCCTGGCTCAAGAAGTCGAGGGCGTCGGCAAAGTCGGGGCGGTGGGCGACCGCCTTCTCCAGTGCATCGATGGCGTCATCGAGCCGGCCGGCCAACTGGTAAGCCTTTCCCAGGGCGACCCGGGCCGTCACGTCCTCCGGGTCCAATTCCAGGGTCCGTTCCAAACCCGGAACGGCCGCGTCGGGGCGGCCTTGGTTGAGGTAGGAGAGGGAGAGGTTGTAAAGGGCCATGAGGTTGCCCGGGTCACGCCGGAGCACGGCCCGGAAGGCCTCGATGGCATCGCCGTATTGCCCCATCTGCACCGAGTTCAGGCCCAGGTAGAGGTGAGCATCGATGAGACCCTCCTCCTGGGCCACGACCTTCCTCAACTTGCTGTTGGATTCGATGAACCGGCCTTCCTCGGAATCCTGGAACGCCTGCTGCAGCAGCTCGTAGAGCGCGATCCGGTCCTTGGGATCCGCCAGTCCCTCGGTGGACGGGAGCTTCGCCGTGCCCGAGGCGAAACCCAGGTAGCCCAGACTCTTGAGGCGCTCGATGGTGGCCCGGTCCATCTGCTCCGGCTCGGGAGGCTCGTCGCGTCCGGCTGAGAACTTCTGGTACTCCCCTTCCAACGTCTCCTGCAGGTAAGCCGCCATGGAGGGCCGGTCCCCGATGATGTTCCGCCGCTCTCCCGCGTCGCTTGCCAAGTCGTAGAGCTCGGGCTTCGGCGCATCGATGTACTTGAAGCCGTTGGTCCGCATGGAGAAGAGCGGGCTCCACTGGAAATGGTAGTACGGATAGTAGGTCTCGCTGTAGGCGGCCAGCTCCGGCTGGTTCCAACGCCCGCGGATCAGGGAGAGGAGACCCCTTCCCTGGATCTCGTCGTTCACCCGCAAACCGGCCAATTGGAGGATGGTCGGCGCGATATCCACGCCCCTCACCTGTTCCCGGATCCTCTTACCCTTCCAGGTGGAGCCGGCGGCCTTGATGATGAGCGGAATCCGCACCGTGGCGTCGTAGAGGAACATGCCGTGACTCGACTCGCCGTGCTCCCCCAGACTCTCACCGTGATCGCTGGTGAAGACGAGGAGCGTCCGATCGTAGAGGCGATACCGTTTCAGATGCCGGACCAGATCGCCCACCAGCGAGTCGACGTAGGCGACCTCGCCGTCGTAGGGGCGAGTCCGGTAACGGTTTCCGAAGGGCTCGGGAGCCGAATACGGGGCGTGGGGATCGAAGAGGTGAATCCAGGCGAAGAACTTGCCGTCACCCTGCGAGGTCAGCCAGTCCAGCGCCCGGCTCATCACTTCCCCGCCCTGCCGCTCGGGAAGACCCTGCTCCGGAAGGTCCCAGTAGAGGTCAAACCCCTGATCGAGCCCCGTGCCGGCGTTGAGAACCGAGGAGCCAATGAAGGCCGCCGTCCCATAGCCCTCGGCACGCAGCCGCTCAGCCAGGGTCACATGGTGCGGTTTCAGGCTGAACCCGGCCTGGTCCCGGACCCCCGTGTGGTAGGGAAACGATCCGGTCAGGATGGAGCAGTGGGAGGGGAGCGTGAGCGGCGACTGGGCGATGACCTGCTCGAACAGAACGCCGTCCTCAGCCAGGGCGTTGACCGCCGGATTCGGAGTCCCGGCGTAGCCGTAGGATTCGAGCCGGTCGGCCCGAAGCGTGTCCACCGTGATCAGAATGATTCCCGCGGGAGCGGCAGGGCGGCCCTGACCGGCAGAGAGCCCGGGCCACGGCTCCAGCGCCGCCAGAGCGGCCGCGCTCGCCAGCAGCAGCATCAGCGCCCACGCTTGGGGCCGGAAACTCCGCTCCGGCAGATTGTTGATGAACGGGCGCATGCTTGAGCGGGAGACCAGTCGACCGCCCGGTCAGTTGGCCTCGACGCGGAAGTTGTCCTTGAGCAGCAGGCGGTTTTCCGAGATCAGGTCCGTTACCTCCATCTGGAACGAGTACTCCCCGGCCGCCAGCGTCTGAAGGGGAAAGGCGAAGAAGGCGTTGACCATCGAGTTGTTCTCAACCCGCCTCGGTTCCAGCTCCTTGGCCAGATCGTCGACCAGCGTTCCATCCTTGGAGACCACGCTGTAACGGAACTTCACGTCCGCCGTCTGGGTCGCCATGTCCTGGGACAGATTGTGAACCTCGAGATAGACCCCCAGCCGGTCGGACGGAGCGAACCGGCCGTCGATGCTGGGGTAGACCTTCAAATCCTCGGTGACGACGAAGGGATCGACCAGAGATTCACCCGGCCGGACCGGGGCCGCCCGGTCCGCCAAAACGATGGTTCCCCGGAGCTTCTCCGTCGGACCCGGCACCACGAGCACGGTGTCCAAGGTTCCGGTCTTCTCCGACTTCACTTCCCGCACCACGAACTGGAGCTTGAAGCGGCCCCGCTTGACCGGAATCTTCCTCTGATACAGGCGTTGGGCCATCCCGAGGCCCGATGGCGCGGTGCGGAGCGTGCTGACCACGTCGTCGTCGAACTCGTAGACCACCTTCCCGGTGAGGTCGGTCAGCCGCCCGTAGATGTGGGTTTCGGATCGCCAGACCTCTCCGGTCTCGGCGTAGTTTTCCGGGCTGACCTGGATCTTGGCCGTCACCAGCGCCAGGTTCAGGCTCTCGTGCACCGGGGTGATGTGAGCCACCACAGATACCGGAATCTGCTGAAACCGGACCCGGGTCTCCACCACCGTCCTCAGGTCGTCGAACCGGATCGTGGGCGGTTTCATGAGTTGGCTGTAACGGCTGAGGCGTTCCAGCGGCTGGTCCTGGATGCGGGTGCTGTGGATGTACGGGTTGCCCGGATTGCCCAGGAAGCGCGCCCGGTTCATTTCCGCCCGGCTCACCAGCCCGAGCTGCTCGAAGGTGGTGGGGCCGATCCCCATCTCGAAGCCGACCTCCTTCTCCCACTGGTCCATGGCCAGCCGGAACTCGCCGCTGTTGAGGCGGTCCACGAACTCCATCTCGATGTCCTGCCCCATCCCCTCGATATACCGGTACCACCAGATCTCGAAGGGAAAGGTGACCGCCGTGCCGCCTCCCTCGTAGAACTCCCGGGTGTGGATCCCGCCGCTGGGACTGCTCCGGATCTCGTCGGGGGGACCGAACTTGATGTAGATCTTCCCCCGATCCGACATCCAGCCGGGGAAACCCGCGGCAAAACGCTCGTTGGAGTACTTGATTCGCCGGTAATGCTCTTCCTTGAAGTCGTTGTAGGAAGTCCCCGGGGAGGGATCGCGCCGGGCCCAGAACTGCTCGATGAACCGCTCCTTCTCCTCAGGCGTGACCAGCTTCTCGAAGACGGAACGCTCCTCCTTGGTGATGATGTAGACCACGTCTTCGTCGAGCCACTTCTTGAAGTAGTCCTGCTCCTCCTGCGCCTGTTTCGCCCGCTGATCGGCGTCCTCTTGCGACCCGGGCCGGAATCCGCCGGCCGCCAGACCCAGAAGGACCAGGACCGCTACCGGACCGCCTCTCCCTCTCAAGCTCGATGGCATCTGTCTCTTCCCCTTCGATCGGGCCCTTTTTTGTGAATCCCCTGAATTCGTTCCCCTATGATATCAGCCCGCGGCAAGAATCGTCTCGGCGTCCGCCCAGCCCCGCATCCCGGCGGGCGCAGGAACGGTCTCGGTGCTCGCGAGACTTTCACCACGGACTGTCAACCTCCCCGTCTCGTCAACTCCATCAAGACCAATGCCCGGTTGCGCCGGGCCTCGGGATAGCCGGGCCGGATCCGAATGGCCTCCGAGTAGTGGGAGACCGCTTCCCGAAGCCGTCCCAACGCCACCAGCGCATTGGCCAGGTTGTTGTGAGCTTCGGCGTATCCGGGCTTCAACTCCAAAGCCGAACGGTAGTGGGAGACCGCCTCCGCGGCGTCCCCTCTTCGGGTGAGAAGATTGCCCAGGTTGTTTTGGGCCTCGGCGAAGTCGGGCCGCAGCCGCACGGCCTCCCGAGCATGCTCCAACGCCTCTTCGAGCCGGTTCTCCTCCACCAGGACGTTGGTCAGGTTGTGGTGCGCCTCGGCATAGGCGGGATCGAGTTCCAAGGCTTTTCGGAAGTGCCCGATCGCCTCCTCATGTCTTCCCACCTTGTCCAGGGCGTTCCCCAGGTTGTTGTGTGCAAAACCGTAGTCCGGCTCGATCTCCAGAGCCCGCTCATAGGCCTCCACCGCCTCCTGGTGACGCCCCTGTTGGGCGAGACCGAAGCCCAGGTTGTAGTGGGCGTTGACCGATTGGGGATCGGTCCGGAGCCACTGGCGGCTGAAGGCCAGATTGTCGTGGAAGTAGGCGGACCGGTGGAAGCTGATGAGTCCGGCGATGCCTACCAACAGGAGGCCCGCTGCGGCAACGGTCCCGCCGGCCAGCTCGCGCCAGCCTCCCTGGGAAACCACGGCCGCGGCGACGGCGATCAGCGCCAGGGATGCCAGGAACAGGTAGCGCTCGTCGTACTTGGCCTCCTGCTGAATGATGTTGGCGGTGGGCGCCAGGGTCACCAGGAACCAGCCCGACCAGAAGAGCAGAACGGGACGGCGCCGGGGCTCCAGGCGCAGGGCCAGGACCAGCAACCCGGCAACGGCGAGACAGGACACGATCAAGCGGGGCCACGAGAGCCAGATCGGCAGAGTCGGTTCATAGACCAGCTCGACAGGGGGAAGAAAGATCGTCTGGAAGGCGTAGCCCAGGCTGAGCAGCGGACCGGTGATCCCGCCGAAAGCGTACTCGGTCCCGCCGAAGAGCAGGTGGCGAATCCAGAAATAACCCGCCAGGATCGGAATCAGCGGCAGGTAACGGACGGTCCACCGGCGGATATTCCAGCGGGGCGGGTCCGGCGTCATTCCGGCGAGGTCCGCCATCACGAAGAGAACGGGAATGACCACCGCCTGCTCCTTGCTGAAAAGGGCGCCGGTGAAAGCCACCAGCGAGAGTACCCGCCAGCCCCTGCCTCGCCGCAGGTACGCGTAAACCGACAGGAGGGTCCAGAGCGAGGGCAACAGTGTCTCCCGGCCGGAGGCCGTGGGGTAGACACAGGAGGAGGCGATGGGATGCAGCGCGAAGAGTGCCGCTCCCAGGAGCGCCGGGGTCCTGGACACCCCGAATACGGGGAGCCGAAGCAGGAAATAGACCACCACGGCCGCCAGGGCCATGAAGGCGGCGTTCAAGAGGTGAAACGGCGCCGGATTGTCTCCGTGGAAGGTCTTCTGCAGCAGCAGGGTGGTCCGGGTGACGGGACGGTAATAGGGGAGGTTGGGGAAATGGCGTTCGCCGAAGATCCCGGCCACGTCGGCGAACGAGGCGGGCGCCTTCTGGTTGACGATCACTTCGTTGTCGTCGTAGACGAAATCGTTGGCTGCCGATGGGGCGTAGATCCCCAGCACCACCAGGAAGAGAAGCGGGGGGAACAGCCGGGAGGCGTCGAATCGGCTCGCCGGACGTGGCGGTTTCCGCCGCCGGGCGGCTCGGGACCGGGTTCGCCGGGCTCGCCGGGCCCGGCTCATCGGGGCGGCGACCAGATGACCGCTTTGGTGAAGGAGTTCTTCATGGCGACCCCTTTGTCTCCATAGGAGTCCCGTTCACCGTAGACGATGTAGTAGGCGGTGACGATCCTGCCGTCGGGCCTCTGGATGGAGACCGGATAGCCCAGGTCGCCGTGCTCGCCGTCCCACGCCAACAGGATCCTCTTCTTCGTGGACCAGGTCTCGCCCTCGTCCCGGCTGAACATGGCCTGGACCCCGTAGGGTTGATGGCGCACTCCGAAGGTCACGAGAAGCCTCCCGTCGGCCAGCACCAGGAGATCCCCCGGATGTTCCGCCTTTGCGGTCAGACGGCGCGTTTCGCCCCAGGTCCGGCCGCCATCGGAGGAGAAGGAGAGGGAGGTCGAGCCGCCCGTGGCGCGCAGGACGGCGACCAGCTTCCCGGAAGGCAGACGGGCGATGCAGAGCTCGTCGAAACGGGTGGCCACCGCTGCGTACCCGCCCCACGTCTTGCCACCGTCCCTGGACCGCACCACCCAGGAGGTCGTTGGCGTCTTCCGGTCCCTGGGAAGCGCCGAACCGTATCCGGACAGGAGAACCGTCCCGTCCTCCAGCTCCACGGGGCGCCCGAAGGGGTAGAGCCAGTCGTGGGGCGTGGCTTCCAGCTTGACCGGTTCGGTCCAGGTGTGCCCGTTGTCGTTTGAGCGGATTATCCAGGTGTCGGCGCTCCATCCCTCTCCGGTGTAGCGCTCACCGGCCCAGGAATAGGAGACGATGCCGGCGATGACGGTGCCGTCCGCGAGGCGTCCCATGGCGTCGATGGCGTCGTCCCGTCCGGGAAGGTCGAACACGGTCACCGGCTTGCCCCAGGTGCGGCCGCCGTCGGTGGAGCGGACCAGGTCGACACGGCCCGTCTTGCCCACGTGCGCGGCTCCCGCCTTCACCGAGACCAGCAGGTCGCCGTTCTTCAGGATCTCCATGCGCGGGAAATAGCCGCCCGGAGCCACCACGACCCGTTCCGCCTGCAGCTCGTCCATGACGAAGGCCTCCTGGGCGAATACCCCGACCACAAGGCACCCGGCGACTCCCAGGCAGACGCCTGCAGTGCACAGCCAAGCGCGTGGCGTTAGAACGGACCTGAACTTCATTTTGGACTCCTTCCTTCCGAGAAAAGACCGAGAGACCGGTTCATGATCTCCTGCCCCATGTTTCCCCCGCTCAACACCAGGACCGTATTTCTCAGGGGAACCTTGCCTTCCAGAACCGCCGCCAGGGGAACGGCGCCGGAGGGTTCCACCACCAGTTTCTCCTCTCCCATGAGGTGGCCCACACTGTATAGGATCGAGTCTTCCTCCACTATCTCCACTTCGTCCACGTAGCGGAGTATGAGAGGGAAGGTCAGGCTTCCGGGCCGGGTGACGGTGAGGCCGTCCGCCACGGTGTCGGCTTGGTCCAGAGCCACCGGTTCCTTTTTCCGAAAGGAGAGATACGTGGCGTTGGAGCCCCGCGGCTGAATTCCCCACACCTTGACTCCGGGTTTCCGTTCCTTGACGGCCACGGCGATTCCGCTGATGAGTCCTCCCCCGCTGATGGGAACCACGACGTTCTCCACCTGGTCCAGTTGCGCCAGTATCTCCAGTCCGGCGGTTCCGTTGCCGGACACCGCGGCGGGGTGGTCGTAGGGATGGACCGTGCTTCGGTTCTCCTCCTCCCGGATCTGCCGGACGGTGCGGTCCCGGGCTTCGAAGCGGCTCTCGCAGAAGACCACCTCTCCGCCCCACCGTCGAGTGCCCGCCACCTTGAGAGGGCTGGAACTCTCCATCATCACGATCTTGGCCGAGAGGTCCAGCATCCTGGCGGCGTAGGCCACCGCCTGGGCGAAGTTCCCGGAACTGGAGGTGACGATGCCCCGGTCCCGCTGTTCCCGGTCCAGTTGGACCATCTGGTTGTAGGCGGCCCGGATCTTGAAGGAGCCGGTCACCTGCAGATTCTCGGCCTTGAAGTGGAGCCCGGGATCGAGCTTGGACTGCACCAGCGGAGTCACCCGGGCCACTTTCGCCAAACGCCGCCGGGCCTCCAGGAACCGGGCCGGGAAGTCGGAACTCAGATCCTCACACGTCATCTTCCCTGGCCTTTCCCCGTCATGGCGTCAGAAACGACAGAATCTCGCTCCGGACCACGGCGTCGCCGTTGATGCCCACCAGTCGATAGTGGTAGCGGGTCGCCGGCTCCAGGCCGTCCAGATCGGCGAAGACGGAGCGGGGGGTGATTTCGGCGCCGGCGTAGGCCAACGGGGTTTTCTTCCCCAAACCGGGATCGGCGCCGTATTCGAAGTGGTAATAGGTGACCAGGCCCATGGGGGAGAGCCTTCCCTGCAGCCGGGCGGTGGCCCCGGTCAGGCGAAGAGGCTCCAGCACCCGCAGGTGGGGGCGGCGATCCGGGGAAAGGACGAAGCTTCTGGTCTCGCCGCGGGTGACGCCTTCGTCTCCTGTGGCCACGAGCCGGTAGTGAATGGTGTCGCCCGGACTCAGGTTCCAGACGTCCTGGTTCACGTGGTAGAGATCGTCGTCGGGAAGCATCCTGGCGCCGCTGCCGAAGACTTCGATTTCTCCCAGCCCCCAGTGCTGCGAACCGTAGCCCGACAGCACGCGGACCTTCAGAAAGGCGGCCTCGACCGACAGCCCGGTCTTGGTGTCGAGGGCGAAATTGTCGTTGGGATGCCCCTTTTCGGGCAGTGTCATCCGGCAGACGGGCGTGAACGACTCTCCGTCGGGGGAAACCGAGATCTCAAGTTCCCGGCTGGGCCACTCGGGATTCTGGTGCGCCTGTATCGTCTCGACGGTCACCGGATCCTGAAAGGCATAGACGAATTCCAGCGGTGCGGACGGATCCTCCGCGCTGCGCCACGTCTTCCCTTCCCCGTGGCGCCACCCGTCCGTCAGGCTTGCGGGATCGCCGTGGCCGTCACGGGGCCAACGAATCAAGCGTCCCCCGTTGCTGTCCAGGAGGAGGGACTCGTTGCGGTAGGTCAGCTCGAACTCGTCGAAATGGAGGGCGCCCACGGGAGGATCCTGGGGATCCACGAACGCCAGCAGATGAAAGAAATTGTTGTTGTTGTGCCCCAGGGCCTGGTCGATGGACCAGTACTCGTAGCGCGCCGATGCCCGGCCCTGACCGATGTTTTTTCCGCCGTAGGTCCACTTCCCGGTGTCGTTCTCGAGCCGGTAGACGACCTGGTGCCAGTTCCCGTCCAGGAGGTGATCGGTGAGGCTGACGCCGCTATAGGCCCAGTTGGCGCGGCGCCATCCGACCTGGTTTCCCCACCAGGAATTGCTCTGGCTCTGAACCCACCAGATCAACTCCGATCCCCGGGGGTCCCAACCGTCTCCCCGGACCCAGATGGAGACTCGGGCGTCCCGCAGATCGGGGTCCGCCCCTCCCAGAACCGTGTTTCCCTCCTGCCGCCATTGGGGCAACAGGCCGGTCCGGAGAAATTTCACCAGGTGCAGCACGTCGGCGGCCATGTGGTTGAAATCGTTGTTCGCCGCCGGCTGCCGCCATTCGATATACCCCCCGGAGGCCCCTCCCTCCGGATGATGAATATGCTCCTGAGCCCAGCTATCCCAGGCTCCGGTACCCTCATCCCAGGTCTCCCGGTAATGGGCCGCCAGACGGGGCGGCAGCGGCCGTTCCCGGGTCCTGAACCCGAACGACGGAGTGGGTCCGTACTCGAAATGCCAGGTGGTGTAGATCCCCCCCTTGGGATGAATCTCGCCGTTGAGGCTCAGGGAGCCCAAGCCCAGGGGCGTGGCGCTGCCGGTGGTGGCGGTGGGGGCCCGGCCGCAGGAGGCGAGAAGGAGAGCGCCCGGGACGTAAAGCAGGAGGAAACGTCTCATTTCGAACTCCCGGCTTCGGCGCAGGTGAAGGAATAGAGCTTGGAATTGGTGGCGCAGATCCGGAGCCGGGCGGCCCGGCCATTCAGCGAGGAGAGATCCCGGCCCCCTTTCCACTCGGCCGTGTGACGGGTGGAATTTCCACGAATCCGGACTGCGTCCGCCTCGCCGAAACCCTCCAGTGGCCGGCCCTCGGGATCCAGGATCTCCACCCAGAATTCTCCTCGAGTGGCGTCCGCGTTGATCAGAACGCGATCTCCGCGGAAAGTGAACGGACGGGTCAGCAGGGACCCGAGCGAGGAGCCGCTGTCCAGGGAGACGAATCCGTCCCGGCGGCATCGGGCCAGGGCCCCGAATCCGGTCCCGTTCCGGAGCCAGCCCTGTTCGGCTAAGGTCTCCGGGACGGCCTCCACCGCATGGGTCAGGAGGGTCGCATCCTGCGATGTGAGGGCATGCGGCCGGTTTTCGGCCGCGTAATAGACCCGGATCTCGTCGCCCACTACGAGCGGCGCGAGCGCCCTCACCTGATGGGAGTCGAACCGGTCCGGAAGCCCGTAAGTGAGAATGGGATGCCGCCTCCCCGCGCGTCGCCAGCCGACCCCGTCGCGGCTGAAGGCCAACTGGACGTCGATCATGAGGGAATCGGGATGATAGACGGAAAGCAGCCCCCAGTAGACGCCCCGATCCCGGAACACCGCCATCTCGTAGAACTGGGTCCCCGGCGGATCGGCTGGATCGGGAGTCAGCACCGGGTTGGGAAGGCGCCAGTCCGTGAAGTCGGTGCTGTGGGAGAGGCCGATGTCCCGGTAACGGCGGCTGGGCCGCAAGAAGGCCACGTACCGGTCCCAGCGTTCGTCCCAACCGAAAATGTTGTGGGTGTCCCCGATACCGGCGTATGTCCCGTCGCCCTTGGTCTCGCTCAGAAGGGGACCCGCGGAATGGGCGGTCCAGCGAAGTCCGTCGGGAGAGAATCCCACCAGCAGGCCGGCCAGTCCTTCCGCTTCGATTCTGCCGTGTCCCAAGGCCTTGAAGCGGCGCCCGGGATCGGTCTCATTGGCGTCCAGCAGCACCCGGCTGACGGGATAGGGAATCAGATTGTTGCGGCGGGACCCGGCGAAGGAGGTCAGTCCCAGGTTGGGCTTCTCCCACGCGATGCCGTCGCTGGAAACGGCGTAGGCCCAGCGATCCGGTCCGCGGCGGGGACTCGAAAGCTCGTCCCGGCACCGGTACCACATCTTGAAGCGCCGGTCCGAGTCATCGAATAGGACGGTGGCCGGCAAGGTGGACCGTCCTTCCCAGGGCCGCTGAGGACTCAACACCGGGTTGGCCGCATGCTTTTCCAGTGGATTGAGCCGCCGCTCGAGGGCCTCGGTTCTCTCTAGGACGTAATCGTCCACGAAGACCTGGGTCTCGTGGCCGATTTCCAGAACCGGAGGAACAATTGGAACGGGCTGTGTGCACGCCCAGAAAAGTCCCGGGAGAATCAGTCCGGCGCAAAGACGCAGTCGAAGCATCAATCGACCTCCTCGATCCGATTCCTGGCGTCGTCCAGGGCCTGCGCCAACCCTTCCGGCCTCGATCCCCGGGCCTGCGCATGGCGGGGACTGCCCCCTCCCCGGCCGGCGATGAGAGGGGCTGCCTTCCGGATCCAGTTGCCCATATGCCAGGGCAGGTCCTCCGAACGGGCAAAGACCAGTGCCGGAGATTCGCCTTCAAGTCCCAACAGCGCCAACCGCTTTTCGCCGTCCTGGACCAGTTTGCGGCTCAGTTCCCGCGCGGCCTTCATGTCCATCCCGGTCAGCACGCGCCGGACCACTCGAATGCCCTGCACCACCGCTGCGCCGTCCAGCAGCCGGGCCGCTTCCGAATCCAGGTAGCGGTCCTGCACCTCCGCCAGCTTTTTCCGCAGCCCTTCTTCCCGCTCCATGCGCTCCATGGCAGCCTCCACCACTTCCCGGTCGGGACGGGAATAGAGGCGGGAGAGCCGATAAACGGCCCGGTTCTTCCAGCGGTAGTCCCGGAGCGCTCTCCATCCGCAGTAGAACTCGACCCGGACCCGCTTCTTGGCCCGCTCCCAGCGCCGGATCTTGATGAGACCCACTTCCCCCGCCGAGCGGCAATGGGTTCCCCCACAGGCGGAGAAATCGAAGTCCGAGACCTCCACGATCCGCAACGTTCCCTGCCGGCCGGACGGCTTTCGAAGGGGAAACTCGCTCTGGCGGCCGGCGTCGACCAGGTGAACCCGGATGGGCCGGCACTCGACGATGATCCGGTTGGCCGCGTCTTCCACCTCGTAGATCAGTTCCGGGGTCAGCGCATCTCCCGTCAGATCGATGGTGCACAGCTCCCGGCCGAGGTGGAAGGAGACGGTGTCCCAATCCAAGACCTGGACAAAGGCCTGCGACAGTATGTGCTGGCCCGTATGCTGCTGCATGTGGTCGAAGCGCCGCTCCCAGTGGAGCCTGCCGTCCACCACCTGACCCTCCGCCAGGCCCTCCTGCTCCAGCAGGTGCAGCAGCCGGCCGCCTGCGTCCGCCATTCCCACCACCGGCAACCCCTCCAAGAGGCCCCGGTCCGACGGCTGCCCTCCGGAGGCGGGATAGAAGCAGCTCCGGTCCAGCACTACGGCCGGATTCCCCTTCCAACGGTCCACACCGGTGACTCGCGCGCGGAAATCCTTGAGATAGGAATCCTGGTGGTAGAGTCGCTGGGTCATGGAATGACTGCTCCGGCCGAATCCGGAAAAACTCCGGAAATCACGAAGAACTCCCCGGTTCCAGGACCGGAGGCAAACATGCTAACATGGACCAATTATTGGCCAATGCGTATGTTCCATTCTCACGTACAGACTCGGGAAGGTCTGAAGGAGGTCACATGAGAAGAGCTCTCCTGTTCTCGTCTTGCGCCGCATTGCTGGTGCTTCTCACGGGTTGCGACAGCCCGCCGGCGTCGGAACTCGACGCGGCGCGCCAAGCTGTGGACGCGGCCCGGGCCGCGGAGGCCGAAACCTATGCGCCGGATGAGATCGGCAAGGCGTCGGCGACGGTGAAGGAGGCCGAAGCCGAGATCGCCGTGCAGGATGACAGCTTCGCCCTGACCCGTAGCTACGATCAGGCCAGGGAGCTCTTGAGCCGGGCCACTTCCGAGGCTGAAGCCGCAACCGCGGCGGCCGGTGAGAACAAGATCAAGGTCAAGGGACAGGCGGAGGCGGCCAACGAAGCGGCTCAGGCCGCCATAGAGAACGCCCAGGGCATGTTGCGGAAGGCGCCGCGGCGGGGCAAGGCCGCCCGCGAAAGCGTGGCCGCGCTGGAGGCCGACGTGGCCTCGGCCGAGGCCATGCTGGCAGGCGCGCAGCAAGCGTACGATGCGGGCAAGTACATGGACGCCTTGAATCAATTCGGCGCAGTCAAGCGGAAGGCGGACGGAGTCAGCTCCGAGATTGAGCAGGCCATTCAACAGAGAAGGCGACGCTGAACCGCGTCCTTCTCCTGCTTGGCGCCGTTCTATTAGGGGTTTCCGCCTTTTCCAGCCCCGAGAGCCGGTTCTCAGCGTACGGCGCCAGCTCCGCTCCGGCGACGCGGGATATTGCCAAACCAGAGGCAAAACCGCCGCGGGGGCGCATTATTCTCATCGACACTGCGGAAAACCGCCTCTACGTCCGTCACGGGCGGCGGGTCCTCCTGGATGCCCTGTGCGCAACCGGCAGCGGACACCGTCTGATCTCGGGCGACCGGGAGTGGACCTTCGAGACTCCCCGGGGTGAATTCAAGATCACGTACGTGACCGAATTCCCGGTCTGGCGCAAACCCGATTGGGCCTACGTGGAAGAGGGTGAGCCCCTTCCCGAGCGGGACGGCGACCGGATGGAATATGGCGTACTGGGAAGTTTCGCCCTGGGAATCGGAGACGGCTACTACATCCACGGGACTCTCTACACCCGGCTTCTGGGACAGAACGTGACCCACGGATGCATCCGGTTGTCCGAACCCGACCTGAACAGGCTCGTGGACCTGGCGCCGTTGGGGACTCCGGTTTTCATCTTCTGATGGGGAGGCGGCGACACCGGCTCCTTTTGACGGTCCTTTTCCTGGGGTTGCCTTCAGCCGGGTGGCCATGCTCCGCACAGACCGGTCCGCAAGTGGAAATCTCAGTCGACGCGGCTCGGATCGTGCAACGGGGACTCCTGCTCAAGGAGATCCCCATACGGCGATCCAACCGCGGCTCCGACCCCGTTCGTTCCTCCCGGGTTTCCAAGCTGGACCCTCCCCGTCCCGTGGAGGAAATTCGGGTTTCCCAGGGAAGACCTGCTCCGTTGATCTCCCGTCGGGGCGTCGACACCATGCCCAATACTTATGCCGTGGAATTGGAGAACGGATCGGTCCTGTTCGTCGCTCCTCCGGACCTGGTTGGTCTGACCTGGCAGAAGCGCTCTCAACGGCGACTGCGCCTGATCCTGGCGCAGTTTCAATCCCTGGTGCGCGAGGTATCGGTCCTGCAACTGGAGATGGAGGAACCGGCCGCGCGACGACTCTACTGGGTCCTGCGGGAGGGGACGGAAGTTTCCTATTGAACCGGGTCTGACCACTATTCGAAAGGGATCAATGCGGGACGAAAATGGAAGGCGGACTCGAACCGGGACGAAGATGCCGGCACTGACGATCCTCATCCTGCTGGTGTGCACCCCGCCTGCCGGCTTGGCCCAAGCCGCCGAGACCAAGGACCCCTCCCCCACCGCCGCCATCGGCGATCTGGCCAGCCCCGACCGCAAGGTGCACCGGGCCGCCACCCGCAAGTTGGAAGCCCACTGGCATCCGGGATTCGCCCCCATGCTGGTGGAGATTCTCATGCTGATACCGCCCGGAGACGCCCGCGGCAACAACGTCCTGAAGCTCCTGCGCAAAGGGACGGGGCAGAATCTGCCGGCGGACACCGACCGCTGGTGGCGCTGGATCTGGAGCCGGGAGGAGCAGGAACATCCCGAATACGCAACCTTCAAGGCCACGATCTACTCCTTCAGGGACAAACGCTTCGCCCGCTACTTCGTCCCCGGAACCCCGCGCACGATTCGTCTCGACGAGGTGGTCTGGGGCGGCGTGAAGAAGGACGGCATTCCGCCGCTGGAATATCCCAAGATGATTTCCGCCGCGGAGGTGGACTACCTCAAGAACAACCACATCGTCTTCGGCGTCTACTTGAACGGCGAAGCCAAGGCCTATCCCAAACGGATTCTGGCCTGGCACGAACTCTTCAACGACCGCGTCGGCGGAATCGACGTCACCTGTGCCTACTGCACCCTGTGCGGCGCCGCCGTCCTCTACGACCAGAAGGTGGGAGACCAACAGTTCAGCTTCGGGACCAGCGGCTTCCTCTACCGTTCCAACAAGTTGATGTACGACCGCCAGACCAACACCCTCTGGTCGGCCCTGGAGGGGGTTCCGGTCATGGGCTCCCTGGTGGGTTCGGGGCTGCAGTTGAAGCGCCTGCCCATCGTCACGACCCGCTGGAAGGAATGGCGGCGGCGGCACCCGGAGACCAAGGTCCTGTCGCTGGACACGGGCCATCAGCGAGACTACGGGGAGGGGGTCGCCTACCGGGAGTATTTCGCCACCGACCGGCTCATGTTCCCCACCCCCTTTCAGGACAAGCGCCTGAAGAACAAGCAGCAGGTCCTGGCCATGCTCATGGACGGCGAGGCGGTCGCCTGGGACACCCGGTTCCTGCGCAAGCGCCCGGTGCACCAGGATCGGGTGGCCGGACAGGAACTGGTCATCCTCACCGACAAGTCGGGGGCCAACCGGGTGTACGACGCCACGGGTGTCACGTTCACCAAGTGGGACCGGAATTCCAGGGTCAGGGACAAATCGGGACGGCAGTGGGAGGCGACGGAGACCGCCCTGGTGGGACCGGACGGCGAGAAACTCATCCGACTGGCCGCGCACCGCGCTTTCTGGTTCGGCTGGCGCGCCCAGTTTCCCAACACGCGGTTGGTCAAGTAACCGCGCCGGGCGCCGGGCGCAACGTGACCCCTTCCTCCAGGCAGAGGTTCATCACCGGCGTCAGTTCCCGGAAGACGGCCAACATGCCGGCCACCAGGTCGGGTCCCGCCGCGCCTTCGACCTCTTGCGGCGTCATGGGGTAATGCAACTGGAAGACGAACCACTTGTCCGGCGGCGCATTCGCAATGATTTCGCGAAGGTCCGATGCCGGAGGCAGGCGACCGGAGAAGGATTGGAGACCGCTTCTGAACGACCCCAGCGTCACCTGGAAACCGTCTTCTTCAATCAGTCGCCGGACCTCCCGTTCCCACCATCCGTCCGGCGCCAGACCCTGAGCGAGCCGATGCCAGTCCCAGTCCGGCCGCAGCCGATAGTCCGCTTGCGAGTCCGGCGCCTGGATCAAACCTCGTTCCACATGCAGCCCGGTCTTGAACAGTCCCTCGTCCCGGTCGACCATGATGAAGAACTTGGCGCTGGAGAAGTTGCGGCCGCCCGAGATGGGCTTGGCTCGCCGATTGGACCGCGGCAGGAAACAGATCCACTGCCAGTAGACGCCGCGCCCCCAGCGGTCGATGATGAAGTCCTGCCCGTAACGCTGCTGCAGGGACAGCTTCAGGATCTGGGTGATGCGGGCCCGGGGCTCCAGGTGTCCCACCCGGATGCCCTTTTGGAAATCCAGAAACTCGGCCTGGAACGCATTTCCCAGCATTTGGCTCCGCTTCCCGCACCGGGGTTGAAGCGGTACGGCCCCGCCCGGGAGTCTGGTATCATTCCCCCGCTTCGCGGTCAATCTCCCCAGGTGACGTCCTATGCGGTTGCAGCGCAGAGTGGCCATCGTGACCGGAGGCAGTTCCGGAATCGGCCGGGGCATCGCCCTGGAGCTGGCCCGGGAGGGCGCCGCGGTGGCGGTCGCCGACATCCGGGAGACGCCCAAGGTCGGCCGTTACTACGAGACCGGGCCCCGCAAGCCCACCGTGGATGAGATCCGGAGGGACGGCGGCCGGGGGATCTTCCTCCAGGGCGACATCGCCTGCGAGGATTTCGTCCAACGACTCGTGGACACGACGGTTGAGGAATTCGGGGCGTTGGACATCCTGGTCAACAACGCCGGCGTCCACATCCCGGGAACGTCCCAGACCCTGGCCGTGGCCGACTGGGACCGGGTCCTGTCGATCAATCTCCGGGCGCTCTTCCTGACCACCAAGGCGGCGGTTCCCCATTTGAAGCGCTCCACTCACGGGCGGATTATCCATATCTCTTCGGTGAACTACAGAGGCGGAGGGGCCGGACCGGTCTATGCTCCCACCAAGGCCGCGGTGGTGAACCTGGCCCGCGACACGGCCGTGGAGTTGGGTCCCCTGGGCATTACCGTCAATGCCGTCTGTCCCGGCTTCATCGAAACGGCCAACCAGGACTACCTGACTCCGGAACAGATCGAGGATGGACGCCGGCGGACGCTCCTGCCCCGATTCGGGACTCCCCGGGACATTGCCCGGGCCTGCGTCTTCCTGGCTTCCGAGGATGCATCCTGGATCACCGGCTCGGCGCTGGTGGTGGACGGCGGCTGGATGGCGACGGTATGAGCATCCTCTCGAGGTCCGCCGTTTGAGTTCCCGTCCGTTCCTGCTCTCGGCAACCGTCGATTTCCCGGACGACGTCCGCTACGGGCCCTACAGCCTGGAACTCCTGGAGGAAATGGTCCTCCAGATCAAGAGCCTGGGGGTCCGCAGAATCTACTGGCTCTACTACGGCGACGAGGAGGCCGGCTCGTACTGGGCGGGCAACACCTTCGACTACATGCGGTACGGCCGGGCCACCGTGGATCGAATCGGGGAGCCTCTGAAGGCGGTGACCCCCATCGCCCACCGTCACGGACTGGAAATCTACGCGGTCCTGAAGCCCTTCAACACCGGGTTGTCGGGCACGTACCCGGAAGGGTCCCCCGAGGGAAACCACACCCGTGTCAACCGAATCGGGGGTTGCCTCCAACAGGTGTTCCCCTTCGTGGAGCGGTTTCCCCACACTCGCGTGGCGAGACGTCAATGGGAGGCCCCGCCGAATCTCGATTCCGTTCCGATCCGGAAGATTCGGCTTCTGAAGGCGGACGACTCGCCCACCCGCATCCGCAAGGAGCGTCTCCAGATCTGGACCAGCGCGGACAACTACCGCTACCGGCGGCAACCGGTGGACTTCTCCCTGGCGGACCGGGTAGAGCCGTCTCCCCGGGAGGTCCGGGAGTTCTTCGGCGGCCTGTTGACCGCTTGCGGCGCACCCGTGCGGACCCTGACACTGGAGGGATTCGACCTGACCGAGCGCTACATCCTGGTCACCACCGACTTCCAGGACCAGGAGGGAGACTTCGGCAACGCCCCCTCGGCCATGATCGAAGCCTACGGCCCGGATCCGGATCCGCTGCCCATCGTCATCGCCACCCGAAGCGCCATGTGGATCCGCCCCCGCGACTTCCGGACGGGGGGACTGGAATTCGACTCGGGGATGGGACCGTTCCCGGTCCAGTTGGACACCGGCAACGCCTCCACCGAAGGCACCATGTTCGGCATCGTCACCAAGTCGAAATGGAACTGGGGCGGTTGCGTCGCCTTCGCCCGGGGACGAAACGACACGCTGGCCTGCACTCCCTGCGCCGTCTACCCTGAGGTGGAGAAGCTCTGGACGGGCTGGGTGGACCGGCTCCTCGAAGCGGGCGTGGACGGAGTGGACGTCCGGGTCTCCGCCCACGGGTCGCTGACTGACGAACCCCTGGAATATGGCTTCAACCCTCCGCTGTTGGAAGAGTACCGGGAGAGATTCGGTCCCGAGATCGGAAATACGGATGGGGATCGCGCACGGCTCGCGCGGCTCCGGGGCCGCCACTACACCCGGTTCATCCGCGAGGCCAGCCACCGGGTCCGTGGCGCCGGAAAGAAGTTCCAGGTCCACGTCCACGCCGAAGCCTTCGGCCCCGACCCGTGTCACGGCCAGCTCATGGGCTTCCCCGCCAACCTGGAATTCGATTGGCGAACATGGCTCCTGGAAGGACTGGCCGATGGCATCACGCTCCGAATCACCTGGTTCGAGGCGCCGGAGGCGGACCGGGGCCTGCTCCACAATGCCCTGGATGATCCGTTGGTGGACGAGGCGTTGGCGTTGTGCAATCGCAAGGGAATCCCCGTCTACCTCAACCGCTACCTCAAGCGGACCGTCTCCATGCAGGAATACGTCTCCGATTTGGAGCAGATCTACCACGACCCCCGATTCGCCGGCTTCGACGTCTACGAGTACGCCCACCTCTCCAGGCCGAACCCGAAAGGCACGAAGATCGTGCCCGTGGAAGATCGAATGGAGAAAATCCGTAACACCGCAAAGCGCCTGGGGATTTTGTAAATAGGCGGCGTGTTTTGCGCGCCGGACTCCAGAGTGAGAATACGGCGAAGAATTCGGGACGACAGGAAAGTCGCTCCAGACGCCCCTCCTATTCCTCGATCCTCCTGAGGACGTTCAGGTGGTCCCGGAAGCGGGACCTGAGGGCGATGAAATCCCGGTGGGAGAGCAGCAGTTCTTTGGTGATCTGGCGCATCTCGGCATCCTCGGCCGTCGAGATCCCTCCATGTGAGGCCGACACCGTCAAGAGGCAACCCATCAGTTCCAGCTTCTGACTGCGAGTGGCGATGCGATTGAACTCGCGGGTGACGAGATAGTTGTCCGTGGCGCCGAAGAGCCGATTGTGGGTCTTGGCCATCTGAACCACCAGAACCGACTGCGACTCCGGCAGGCCCCCCTGCTCCCGGACGATCGTCTCCATCTGGGCGACTTCCTCCGGACTGATCTCCAGATCGGCATGGGCCACCCGGTTCAGAATGTAGGAGAAGCAGGCGATGTATCGGGCTTCCGAGGCTTCCAGTTGATCCAGCTTGGCGGCGATCTCAAGGACGATGTGTCCCTCTTCGGCGGGCTCCTGGCGCGGTTCCAACTTGTTCAGGCCCAGAAGACGCCAGAGGCTCATTCCAGGTCCTCCAGGTCTTCGACCTCGGCCCAGGTCCCGGTGTCGATGGAGCGCTCACCGGCCAGTCCCACCAGATGGCTGCGGGCGACGGCCCGGGCTCCCGCCCGCTGGGGCGCTTTCCCGGAGACGGCATCCAGGAAGGCCGCGACGCATTCGCACATCCCGGGCCATCCGGCGTAGGGCTCCAGTGCCGGGACCCGTTCGATTTCCGGTTCCGGCCGGGTCAGGGTCCGCAGCCGGATTTCGGCGGTGAAGAGATCCGCTTGCAGGTCACCCTCCGTGCCCGTGACCTCGAGGCTGGTGGTCATGCCCGGAACCGCCGAGATGTTGGCGTCGAAGCTGCCCCAGACACCGTCGTAGTCGAGCTGGGTCAAGGAAAAGGATTGCATCCGTCCCGGATACCCCCGGCCGTCCTGCACCAGCACGCGCTTGGGGGAGGCTCCCAGCACTTGATCCATTGCGTCGACGTACCAGGGCGAGAGGGAGTGCATGAGACTGATCCCCGCCGACGGATCGGGGCTCCACGAGCCGCGCATCCGGATCATGGCGGTGCGGGGCTCGCCGATGGCACCCTCCGCCACACGCCGGGCGGCACGATGGATGACCGGAATGAACCGCAGCTCCATGTCGGCGTGGGTCACCTGACGGGCGTCCAGGAGGCGCCGCAGGACGGGACGGACCCGATTCCGGTGATTGGCCACGGGAGGCTCGTGGAAGAAGGGGAGGCCCGATTCGACGGCGGCCAGCACCCCTTCCTCGTGCAAGGACGAGGGAAGAGCCAGGATGAGGGCGTCCACTTCCTCGTCGAAAAGGCCGGCGAAGCCGGAGTGGAGCGCGACGTGGGAGCCCAGTTCCGCCCGGATGCGGTCGCGAGTCGCCGGGGTGCGCGCCGCCGCGGCCACGATCCTCGCCCGGCCGTCCCGTTCCAGCGAAGGGATCAAGGCTTCGCGGGTCCATTCCCCATAGCCGGCGAGGCCGATTCGTATCGAGTCCAAGGCCACCTCCTTTTAGAGGTCACTCTAACACGGACTAGGAGGGGGGACTGTTAGTCCCCCCGCGTGCCCCGTAACAGCAGGACAGCATCGTGTCCAACGTCTCTGAATCGGGGGTTAAAAACCCCCGCTCCTATCCGTAGTAGACTGGGCGGTCTGGAATGCTGGGAGAACGAACGAGAACCTGGATCCCCATTCCGGGGAAACTCCAGGAAGCGGTTTTCGTGGAGCGTCCCAACCGCTTTTTGGTGAGGTGCCGGCCGCTCGGCGAGGCGGAACCGGTGGACGCCCATCTGGCCGATCCGGGCCGCCTGCGGGAACTCCTCATCCCCGGGGTTCGGATCTGGCTGCTCCCGGCTTCGGGCGCGAAGAGAAAGACCCGTTGGACCGCCCTCCTGGTGGAGAACCCCGACCGGTGCGGTCTGGTCTCGGTCGACACCCGGATCCCCAACCGGCTCGTCGGCCGCGCTCTGGCCCAGTCCGCTATCGAGGAGTTCGAGGACTGGGAGTTCCGGCGGGCGGAAGCGACGCTTGGACGCTCCAGGATCGATTTCCTCTTGGGCCGAGAGGATGGGCGGCAACTGGCCCTGGAGGTGAAGAGCGTCACCCTGGTGGAAGACGGAGTTGGCCTCTTTCCCGACGCCGTCACCGCCCGGGGAGCCCGCCACGCCAGGGAGTTGGCGCACCTGGCCCAACGGGACGGCTGGAGCGCCGCCATTCTCTTCGTGATCCAGCGGGAGGACGTCCGCCGTTTCCGGGCGGCCCGCGAGTTGGATCCGGATTTCGCCGCCGCCCTGGACGAGGCCCGGGCCCGGGGCGTGCAGATCGTGGCGAGGCGCTGCCGGATCGACGTGGACCGGGTCACGCTGGGAGGAACCGTCCCCGTCAACTAGCCGAGGAATCGCTCATGTCACAAGAGAGTCACAACCTGCTGCGGGACAAACGGGGACTCATCTTCGGTCCTCTGAACGAACAGAGCCTGGCCTGGAAAATCAGCCTGGCCTGCCACCGGGAGGGCGCCCGATTGGCCCTCTCCAACACCAAGATGGCGTTTCGCTTCGGCCCCATCCGGGAACTGTCCCGGACCTGCGGCGACGCCCCTCTCATCGCCTGCGACGCCTCGTCCTCGCCGGATCTGGAGAAGGCCTTCCAGGAGTTGAAGTCCACGCTGGGAAGGGTCGACTTCATCGTCCATTCCATCGGCATGTCTCCCAACGTCCGCAAGAAACGTTCCTACGGCGACCTCAACTACGACTGGTTCCACAAGACGCTGGACGTCTCGGCCCTCTCCCTGCACCGAATCGTGTCCGAAGCGCTCAAGTCCGACAGTCTCAACGACGGCGGCAGCATCGTGGCCCTGACCTACATCGGCGCGCAACGGATCTTTTCCCGTTATTCGGACATGGGAGACGCCAAGGCCCTGCTGGAGAGCGTGGCCAGGAGCTTCGGGTATCGGCTGGGCCGGCGGGGCATCCGGATCAACACCGTGTCACAGAGCCCGACCCGCACCACCGCCGGGAGCGGGATCAAGGGATTCGACCGCCTTTACGAAGCCGCGGAAAAGATGTCGCCCCTGGGCAATGCCCAAGCCGAGGACTGCGCCGATTTCGTAGTGGCGCTGGTCTCGGACCTGACCCGCAAGGTCACGATGCAGAACCTCTACCACGACGGCGGATTCAGCTCCGTGGGAATGAGCGACTCGCTTCTGGATGCCCTGTACGGGCCCGACGAGGGCTGACGGGCCCGGCGCCACCGGCCGGAGCTAACCTCCGTTGCCTGTCTCCGGCGCCGAGAACTGGAGTTGGTGGAGGCGGCGGTAGAGACCGGACGTCTTCAGCAGTGTCCGGTGGTCGCCCTGTTCCACGATTCGTCCCGAATCCATGACCACGATCCGGTCGGCCCGCCGGATGGTGGACAGCCGGTGGGCGATGACCAGGGTCGTGCAGTTGGCCATGAGATGGTCCAGGGCCTCCTGGACCAGCCGCTCCGATTCGCTGTCCAGGGCCGAAGTGGCCTCGTCCAGAATCAGGATCGGAGCCTTCTTAAGAATTGCCCGGGCGATGGCCAGGCGCTGCCTCTGCCCCCCGGAGAGCTTTTCGCCCCACTCGCCGATGTCGGTCTCGTAGCCGGACGGAAGAGCGGTGATGACGTCATGGATGAAGGCCGCCCGGGCCGCCTCCTCAATCTCCTCCCGGGAGCAGTTCTCCCGGCCGTAGCCGATGTTGTCCCGGACCGTGTCGTTGAAGAGGAAGACCTCCTGGGTCACGACGGCGACCTGATCCCGCAGGCTGTCCAGATCTAGTTTGCGAATGTCGGTTCCGTCGACGGCGACCCGCCCCCGGCTCACGTCGAAGAACCTGGGAATCAGGCTCGCCAGGGTCGTCTTGCCGGCTCCGCTCGGTCCCACCAGGGCCACGACTTCTCCCCGGCGAATGGACAGGTCCACGTCCTGGAGCGCCGCCGCGGTTTCTTCCTGGTAGGTGAACGCCACGTCCTCGAACCGGATCTCCCGGCTCAGGGGAGGCAGCGGAGGCGCCCCGGGAGCGCGGGGGACCTCCTGCCGGGTGTCCAGCAGCCGAAAGATGCGGGTGGAGGCGGCGAACCCGTGCTGGAAGTGCAGGTGCATGCGGGAGAGCTTGCGCACCGGTTCATAGAGGCGGAACAAGGCGACGATGAAGACTACGAAGGCTCCCAGGCTGAAACCCTGTTGGATCTGACTGTGGGCGTACAGGAGGAAGGGCACGAACGAGACGTAACCGATGAGTTCGGTCAGTGGGGACCCCAGGGCGCCGATCCGGGCGGCCTGGACGTTGACCCGCACCTGGCGCCGATTGAGCTCGCGGAAGCGGCCGGCTTCGTACTCTTCCATACAGAACGCCTTCACCGTGCGGTGGCCGGCGATGGTCTCCTGCAGCAGATGGCTCATCTCCTCCAGGTTCTCCTGACTCTCCTGTCCGGCCCGGCGCACCCGGCGCCCCAGCGCCAGCGCCAGCGCCACCACCAGCGGACCCACAACGCAGGCGAAGAGCGACAGCAACCAGTCGATGTAGATCATCAGGACCAGGAAACAGATGAAAAGCGAGACCTGCCGCATCAGGTCGGTCAGCATGCGGCTCACCATGAGCTGCAACCGCTCGGTGTCGACGACGAGGCGCGACATGAGGCGACCCGTGGGGTTGAGGGAGAAGAAAGAGAGGGACTGGTTCAGCAGATGGCCGTAGAGCCGCTTGCGCAGATCGGCCACCACGCGCTGGCCCGTGTAGCTCATGGAATATTCCGCGAAATAAAGGAACACCCCCTTGAGGAGCGAGAAGCACACCAGGGCCACGGCGATCCGAGTGAAGTTGTCCTCGCCGATGCCCAGCAGGTCGCGGAGGAACGCGAACTTGTCCACGAAACCTCCCTCCGGACCCAGGGGGACACCCGCCCACTGGTTGAACAGGGGACCCAGCAGGAGGACGATTCCCATCTCCACGGCGCTGGTGACGGACAGCAGCACCAAGGCCAGAACCAGTAGCGGAGAATAGGGCCGAATGAAAGGGAAGAGCCGGCGAAGATCCCGCACGGTGCGGATTATAGCAACCGGAATCGGGCCTCCCCGGAGCACGGCCGCACCACATTTTGTGAGCCGTCTCCTTCTACCCCGGCCGGGCCGGTTGACTTTGTCCGGGAGACGGTTCTAACGTTTGCCTTTCACAATATGTCGCAGGCGCCGTCCCGGCGCCCGACCACGGAAAGTCGAGGCAAGCACCATGGACACCTCCGGCGTGAAGGGGATCACGGAACACTCCGGCGTGGATTGGACCGAAACCACGGGCGCACGGCTGTATCGAAAAGCCAAGAAACTCATCCCGGGAGGAGTTCAACTGCTTTCCAAGCGGCCCGAACGGTTCCTTCCCCGGCAGTGGCCCGCGTATTTCAGCAAGGCTCGCGGATGCGAGATCTGGGACCTGGACGGCCGGCATTTCTACGACACCACCATCCACTGTGTGGGAGCCTGCCTGCTGGGATACGCGGACCCCGATGTGAACGCGGCCGTTCGAGGCGCCATCGACCGCGGAAACATGTCCACTCTCAACTCGCCCGCCGAGGTGGAGCTGGCGGAGCTGCTCTGCGAGCTTCACCCCTGGGCCGACATGGTGCGCTACGCCCGCGCCGGAGGCGAAACCATGTCCGTCGCCGTCCGCATCGCCCGAGCCGCCACAGGGCGGGAGACGGTGGCCTTCTGCGGCTACCACGGCTGGAGCGACTGGTACCTGGCGGCCAACCTGGGCGACCACGACGCCCTGGACGGCCTCCTCATGCCGGGACTGAACCCGACGGGAGTGCCCCGCTCGCTGGCGGGCACCGCTCTGCCCTTCCACTACAACCGGATCGACGAGTTGGAGGCCATCATCGACCGGACGGGAGGCAAACTGGCCGCCATCATCACGGAACCGCTGCGGGACGTTCCTCCGAAGGACGGGTTCCTCCACCGCATCCGCGAGCTGGCCGACCGGATCGGCGCGGTGATGATCATCGATGAGATCAGCGCCGGCTGGCGGTTCTGCCTCGGCGGCGCCCACCTGACGCTGGACGTGGAACCGGACTTGGCCGCGTATTCCAAGTCCACCTCCAACGGCTATCCCATG
>JAPOYZ010000410.1 GCA_026706325.1 Candidatus Aminicenantota bacterium | reverse complement strand
CCTGGAACATCCCGGTCAGAGCCGAACCGACCAGGAGGGGAGATTCCGCTGGTCACCCGACCCACCCGTGCCCTTCGAAGTCCGGGTCCGACTCCCCGGCGGACACGACACCTTGCATGCCGTCGTGCGGGAGGCGGACTCGGAAGGAACGCTCGAATTGGTGGTCCGGCCGCTGTTCCGCGAGGACCTGACGGTCACGGCCGGCAGTCCGGCACGCACCGGGACCACGCCGGCCAGCGCCTTGGACCTGGTGACTCGGGAGGACCTGGCCCGGAGCCGGCCGACCCGGCTCACCGAAGCGATCGAGGGAATCCCGGGTGTCGGCCGCATCTCGTCCGGTCACGCCGGCGTGCCCTCCATTCGGGGCCTGGCCCGGGGCCGGACGTTGATTCTGCTGGACGGCGCCAGGATCATCTCGGAAAGGAGAGCCGGACCCAGCGCGTCGTTTCTGGATCCCTTCTTCCTGGACCGGGTCGAAGTGGTTCGGGGCCCTGGGTCGGTCGCCTATGGATCCGACGCCTTCGGCGGCGTCATTCACGCCCTGACTCGAAAACCGAACCCGGAATCTCCCTACGGAGCCCGATTCATGGGAAGCCTCGGGACCGGAATGCCCGAACAGAGCGCGGGCATCGAGCTGAGCCGTAGTTTCGAGCCGGGTTCCGTCTTCTTCCTGGGGAGTCTGCGGAACTATGGCGACTACCGGAGTTCCGGAGTCACGGTGGACAATTCGGCCGCCCGCAATCGCTCATTCCTGGCGGGAACCCGGCTCCAAGTCGCGGGAGGAGAATTCTCCGTTGGATGGCAGACGGACCGGGGCCACGATCTGGGCCGGCCCACCTTGCGCTCGCCCCACATGCGAACCTTCTACCCGGAGGAGAGCTCCGACCGCATGAACGTCGCCTTCGAGTCGAGGCCCATCGGCGGCTTGGAACGGATCCGGGTCGAAGGGTCGACGGGGCGATATGCCCTGACCACCGACCGGGAACGCCTCCCTTCACCGAACCGGGGCCGGCAACTGCAAAGGTCGCGAGTCGCCGCCCGCCACTTCGATTTCCGCGTGCAAGCCTCTTCCCTGCTGGAGCGGACCCGGCTGGAACTGGGATTCGATGTCAATGGCCGCTACGGACTCCACTCGGAGAATACGACCCGCAGCTTCAATGCCGGGAACCGCCCCACCGACACCCGGACAGCCGCATCCATCGAAGACGCCAGCCGCATCAACGCCGCTCCGTTCCTTTCCGCGGAAATAACGGTCAACTCGTATCTGTCTCTTGGGGCCGGCGGCCGTTGGGATCGGGTCACCAGCGCCAGCCGTGGGTCGCTGGGAGATTTCACGAGGATCGGGCGGGCGCTCTCCGGCTATCTGGCCATCGTCGGCCGTCCCCTGCCTCCACTCCAGCTCACGGCCCAACTCTCCCGCGGCTTCCGGGAACCGACCCTTTCGGACCGCTATTTCCAGGGGGTCAGCGGCCGCGGCCTGGTTCAAGGCAACCCCTATCTGGCGCCGGAAACCAGCCGGCAGTGGGACGTTTCGGCCCGCTGGTCCGGAAGCGGCTGGCGCTGGGACCTGTTCCTCTACCGGTACCGGATCCGCCAGTTGGTGGAACGCTTCGAAGCCGAACCTGGACGGTTTTTCTTCCGCAACCGGGGATCGGCTCTCCTGAGCGGTGTGGAAGTCGAGGTGCACCGCCAGATCGGGGAAGGGTTGTCCCTGGGAGTCGGAGGACAGGCGTCTAGGGGAAGGGCGCGAGCGGACGGGAACCCGCTGGACGACGTGCCCGCCCCCTCGCTGACGCTGACGGCCGGAAAGTCTCTGGGTCCGCGGAGCCATCTCCGGCTGCGGAGCCGGACCTTCGCCCGTGATTACCGGGCCGGTCCCACGGAGACGCCCACTCCGGGCTTCGGCACCTTGGACCTGACGTGGAGCTGGCTGTTGGCCCCCCGGGCGGAGCTCCGGTTCCTGGTCAGGAATCTCACCGACAAGGACTACCCGGCCGGCCCCGACCGCTGGGCGGTTCCGGCTCCCGGCCGGAGTTTTCTGCTGAGCCTTATGTACAATCTCGGGAATTGATATATAAATATTTATAAAAAATAGGATTATATCCGAAGAGAGCCAAAGTCTGATTCGCGACTTTCAGGGTGGCCGAACAGGATTAGAGGACAAACAGGGGAGGATCCAAAATGGGAGTCGACTCCATGCATCTCAGGGAAATGGGGCCCGGGGACGGGTCGGAAGTGGCCGAGCTCATCTACGCCTCCATCAACGCCTGGTACGGCCTTCGAGGCTTGGGCCAGCCCTTTCAAGGGTCGCCGAAGGTCACGGAGATCTTCCATGAAGTCTACTCGGCGACGGGCTCCAGCCGTTGCGTCGTCGCGGAGAACGCCCGCACCGGGCGTCTCATGGGTTCCTGCTTCTACCACCCCAGGAAGACCCACGTGGGACTCGGCATCATGACCGTCCATCCCAACTATTTCGGTTTCGGTGCCGGCAGCAGGCTCCTGGAATATATCTGCCGCTTCACCGACGGGAACGGGTACAAGGCCCTGCGCCTGACCCAGAGCGCTCTCAACCTGGACTCCTTCTCACTCTACAACCGGTACGGCTTCGTCCCCCGCCAGGCCTACCAGGACATGATCCTCCAAGTGCCCGAGTCCGGCCTGGATCACGAAGTGCCTGGGCTCGACCGGGTCCGCGATGCCAGGTTGGACGACGTCCCGGCCATGGCGGCCCTGGAGATGGAGGTGAGCGGCGTGAGCCGGGAGGAGGACTACGGCCTCTGCATCCGGAACGACCTGGGATTCTGGTCGGTTTCGGTATACCAGGGGTCCGGCGGGAACATCGAAGGGTTCCTGGCTTCGTCCTCTCACCCCGCCTTCAACATGCTCGGGCCGGGCGTGATCCGGACGGAACGGCAAGCGGCGGCCCTGATCCACACGGAACTGGACCGGCACCGGGGACGGACGCCGGTCTTCCTGGTGCCGGTGGACCGTTACGGACTGGTCCGGCAAATGTACGACTGGGGCGCCCGCAACTGCGAGCTCCATTTCTGCCAGGTCCGGGGCCGATTCCAGCCCTATCAAGGCATCAACATGCCGACGTTTGTCCTGGAAACGGCCTGAGTCGACCTCGCCCCGCCGCGGCGACGATTCACAAAGACAAGGACCAGACAACCCAGTAGACACAGCCCCGACAAGGACGCTCCCAGAATGACCGACCGCGGACGATAGACGAACTCCACTTCGTGCTCGCCGGCCGGGACGAATACGGCTCGCAGCGCCCCGTATGCGCGGTAGAGCGTGGCCGGTTTACCGTCGATTGTCGCCTTCCATCCGGGGAAGTGGGCATCTCCGAAAACCAGGTACGCCGCGCACGGCATTCGCGCCCGCGCCCGGACCCCATGAAGGGTCAACTCCTCGAACGTGACCACGGCCTCTTGTCCACAACCTTCGGACCGGGGCAGAGGACCCTTCCCGTCATCCGAGATCGCTTCCGTGTCGGGAACCCGCCCCGCGGGCCG
>JAPOYZ010000288.1 GCA_026706325.1 Candidatus Aminicenantota bacterium | reverse complement strand
GAGCCCGTAGCGCCACCCGTGGTACTTGCACGCGAATTGGCGGCAGTTCCCCTTCGACTCCTTGTTCGGATACTCGTCCCACACCAACTTGTTGCCCCGATGCGAGCACACGTTGTGAAAGGCCCGGACCTGGTCGTCCATCCCCCGGACCACCAAAATCGACACCCCCAGAAACTCCAGTTCCCTGGTGAAGTAGCTCCCCGGCCGGGGCAGTTGCTCCATCCGCCCGAGGTTCAACCACGATCGACGGAACACCGCCTCCTTCTCCAATTCGTAGAACTCCGGGTCATAGGAGTCCTTGAAGCTCACCGGCCCTGTGTCCAGCCCGAACGCCTCAGTCCAAGACCCCGCCACCGGCTTCTCGAAGACCTGAATGCTTGCCGCCTCGAATTCGGTGAGCTCCTTGAGGTGTTCAGAGGTCACCGCCTGTTCCTCCTTCACGGGACGGGGTTTCTGCCGCCGTCGAGGTTGATGGCGGCGCCGGTGATGTATGACGCGCGGTTCGAAAGCAGGAAGGCAGCCAAGTCTCCAAATTCGCTCGGATCCCCGATGCGCCCGAGTGGCACCCGTTTCGCCATGTTCTCGAAGATCTCCGAGACCGGAACCTGGCGCCGCTCGGCGTTCCGCTCCCATTGGCTGGTCGCCATGGTGCCGATCATGATCGCATTGACCCGGATCCCCTCGGGGCCGAGTTCATGCGATAGGGCCTTCGTCAAGGCCAGCCCGGCAGCCCGCGGCGCCGACGTCGGAAGCGAATTGGTCCCGGGTGCCGTGGCTCCGGAGTTGAGGACATTGACAATTGCGCCCGCCGGGGCCGAACGAAGGTGCGGCAAGCTCAGACGAATCAGGCGGACGGCGGCGACCACCTTCAGGTCGAGATCAGCGAGCCACTCGTCGTCGCTGCGCTTTTCGAATGGGCCGGCCATTCCGGTTGCCGCGTTGTTGACGACACCATCGATCCGGCCCCATCGCTGGAACGCCTCGTCCACGAATCGCTCCATATCGGCGGCCACGGTCACGTCGGCCTGCACGGCGATGCCACGCTCGCCCAACTTCTCGGCCATCGCATCGAGGGGTTCCTGGCGGCGACCGCAGACGGCAACGAATGCGCCTTCGTCCACCAATCGCGTGGCCAGCGCCGCTCCCAGCCCGTCCGTTCCTCCCGTCACCAGGTTGACCTTTCCATTCAACTCGAGGTCCATGATGCTGTCCTCCTTATGCTGCCGGCTTCACCTGGCTTCACGGAGTCGGGTTTCCGACCCCGATCATACCTCTGTCGTACGCTCGTGTCGTGCAGAGTTGCCCCTAGATTCTGCTCATTGGCAGGGCGGACGCTTGACATTCAAGGAATGTCTACTACATTAGTGTTCGATAAGAAAACAGCAGTAGGAGGACGCTCCGTCGGAGGTTCGGTGGGGCGTCTGAAAGGAGAGATTGGGATGCCATTAGACGCTGACGCACAAGCCTTCATGGACCGAATCGGCGATGGGCCGGCGTTTCACGAGTTGGGCGTGGACGTGGCCCGGGCGCTGAGTACAGAGATGCGCACCATGGCCGGCCCCGATGTCTACGAGGTAGAGGATCGCAACCTTTCTTCTTCCGACGGCGACGTGAAGGTCCGCATCTATACCCCGGATGGCGATGGGCCCTTCCCCGTGCTGGTGTTGATTCACGGCGGTGGCTTCACCATCGGCAGCACCGACTCCATCGATGGCCACGCCCGACGGTTCTGCTACCACGTGGAGTGCGTCGTGGTCTCGGTCGACTATCAGCTCTCGCCAGAAGCCAAGTTCCCGGTGGCCCTGGAGGAGTGCTACGCCGCGGCCAAGTGGGTGGCTGAGCATGCCGATGAGATTGACGCGGATGGTTCGCGGATCGTGGTCTGTGGTGAGAGCACGGGGGGGAACCTCGCGGCGGCGACGGCTCTGCTCGCTCGCGACCGCGGGGGTCCTGATCTTGTCGGCCAGGTGCTCATTGTCCCGTTCCTCGATCAGAAATTCGAGTCTGCCTCCTGGGAGGAAAACGCAGCATACCCACCGCCGCGAGAGACGATGGAGTGGTTCCTAGGGAACTACCTGAACAGCGCAGATGAGGCCAACAGCCCGTACGCATCGCCGCTCCGGGCCGAAGATCTGAGTGGGCTCCCTCGAACGCTGGTCATCACCGCAGAGGGTGATCCGATGCGAGATGACGGCGAAACCTACGCAGATCGTCTCGCTGCCGCGGGCGTAGAGGTGGAGTTGGAGCGTTTCGGCGGGATGGTCCACCTGTTTTACCTCCTGGCCGGGATCCTCCCGAAGGGTGATCAGGCCGCAAAGAAGGTCCAGGCGTTTCTCCATGAGATGTTCGAGAACGGCAAGGGGGCCTGAGAGATAGCGCGGAATCCGCCCTGTCCAATCCGTGGGCATGAGAGTTAGGAACCGAGTATGAGCGGCATGGAATTTGGAATCTTCGAACCGTGTACCGCCTCGGAGAATGAGTACTTCTCCGATTTGGGCGGGTTGTACGAAGAACACCTCCAACGGGGCCAACTCGCCGACGAATTGGGCTACGACTACTTCTTCTCGATCGAGCGCCAGAATTCACCGGCCGGCCAGATCGCGTCGCCCAATGTGTTCCTGTCGGCCCTGGCCCAGCGGACCAAGCAGCTCCGCTTCGGAATGCTCATTCACCAGGTGCCCCTCCACAATCCCTTCTTGCTGGCCGAGGAGATCGCCTTTGTGGATCAGTTGTCGGGCGGGCGGATGCAGGCTGGCATCGGCTCCGGTATCTCCGAGCACGAGTTCACCCGACTGAATGTTGACTTCGAGACCAAGACGCCGAAAACGTACGAAGCCCTGGAGTTGATGATCAGACTCTGGACCGAGGACATCGTGACGTTCGACGGTGAGTTCTTCAAGCTGAACGAGGCGATACCGGTTCCGCACCCATTGCAGAAGCCGCACCCCCCGATTTGGATCGGTGCGCACAGCCACCGCTCCTTCGATCTGGCGGCCAAGCACAACTACAACGTGGCCCAGAGTCTCGAAGGCGATGACGCGACCGCGGCCAAGTTTGCCTATTTCCGAGAGAAGCTCGCCGAGTACGACCACCCGGGTCCTCCGCCCAAAATGTTGCTGGTCCGCCACCTCTATGTGGCCGAGACCGACGAGCAGGCCCGCAAGCAAGCCGAACGGCACTTGCTAATGGGTTACTTCTCGGGTGGCGAGACACTCCTGCGCACCAGCCTCGGGTTCGGCAGTCAACCGCTGAACGAGGCTCGGCCCGGCGAGGATCCGAAGTTCGCCAAAACCCGGGGCGAGATCTTTGAGATGACGACCACGTCGTATGACTACTGGCTCGACACGGGGCTCGCCATCGTCGGCAGTCCCGAGACGGTGGCCAACCGGATCGCCCACCTCCGAGACACGATGGGCATCAACGCGTTCTGTGGCCAACACCGGTTCGGCAAGCTGTCGCCGAAGCTGGCTCGCAACAGCATGAGGCTCTTCGCCGAGGACGTCATGCCGAAGTTCCGCTGAGGATGCCCC
>JAPOYZ010000108.1 GCA_026706325.1 Candidatus Aminicenantota bacterium | reverse complement strand
CTTACGAGGCCACGATCGACCTGGTGAGCCGAGCCGAAGCCTTCCTGGAACGGAAGGCTTCCCGGTCCCTCACCTTGCGGGTCCACACCTCCCCGGAGACTGCGCAGTCCAAGTGGAACCGCGTGGCGCCGATCCTGAGGGGTCTTCTGGCGCGGCCGTCGGGGAACCCCGACCAGCCTTGGCAGCGTGCCGTCCTGCTCCCTCTCCTGTCCCGCGAGACGCTGGACCTGCTGGAATCCCATGAAGGAAGGTCACTGGCCGTCACCCCTCCCCTGACGGCCGACCACCTGATCCGAATCAGGAATCTTCCGCTCTGGATCGACCCGCCGCAAAGCGACGATTCCCAGGTCTGGAGGAAACATGTTCGGAAGGCCCTGAGCGACTACTCCCAGAACTACCGGGCCTTCGTGCAACGCAACCGGATTCCGGGTGCGGAGACCGGGTCCGCCGGCGACCTGTCGCCTCGCCTCATCCTGATGCCGGGAATCGGAGCCGCCTGTGCCGGCCGCGACGCCGAGGCGGCTGCAATCGCACGGGACATCGCCCGGCAGACCTTCATGGTCAAGGCGCGGATCGCACGCATGGGAGGAACCTACCGGGGACTTGAAGAGTCTCACCTCTACCTGATGGAGCACCGCGGCATCCAACAGGCCAAGCTGGCCGGCATGGAGAAACCTTTGCGCAGCCACGTTGCCGTGGTGACGGGCGCGGCGGGAGCCATCGGCTCGGGCATCAGCCGCGGCCTGCTGGAGGAGGGTTGCCACGTGGCCGTGACCGATCTCCCCGGCGACCGGCTGGAGGGTCTGGCCGCGGAGTTGAACGGCAGGTTCCCCAACCGCGTGACGGCCGTCCCGCTGGACGTCACCAGTCCTCGGTCCGTCGCCGAAGCCTTCGACTCCATCGTTTTCGAGTGGGGAGGCGTCGATCTCGTCGTGATCAATGCCGGCGTCGCTCTCGCCGGATCCCTCGCCGAGATGGACAGCGGGGAGTTTCGCAAATCGGAGAGAGTCAACGTCGAGGGGACGCTCCACCTTCTCTCCAGAGCCGCTCGGCACTTTCGCCTCCAGGGCACCGGCGGAGACGTGGTCCTGGTCTCCACCAAGAACGTCTTCGCTCCGGGTGCGGGATTCGGCGCCTACAGCGCCACCAAGGCCGCCTCCCACCAATTGGCTCGCATCGCCAGCCTGGAGCTGGCCGAGATGGGGGTTCGGGTCAACATGGTCGCTCCCGACGCCGTTTTCTCCGACGGAGCCCGGAGATCGGGCCTGTGGGAACAGGTCGGACCCGACCGGATGCGCGCCCGGGGACTCGACCGGGAAGGACTGGAGGAATACTACCGGAAGCGGAACCTCCTGAAGGCCCGGATCACGGCGGAACACGTGGCCCGCGCCGTCCTCTTCTTCGCTTCCCGCCAGACCCCCACCACCGGAGCGACCCTGCCGGTGGACGGAGGATTGCCCGACGCCACTCCCAGGTGATCCCCGGATCAGGCATCGAGTCCGGAGAAATCCGGAACGTGAGACACCTCCTCGGCCCGTGGCTCCAGAGGCAGCGGGCCGCGGGAACGGCTCAAACGGGCCCGAAGCTCGCTGCTGGCTTCGAGATCCGGACCCTCTCCGGCGGACCGGAGCACCACGCCATACTCGGAACGCGCCTTTTCGAGGCTCACCTTCCCTTGCCGGACGTCTTCCAGCACGGCTTCGGGGTCCCGGCGCAGGGGATCGCCGTAGCCTCCGCCTCCGGCCTGGACCAGATGGTAGACATCCCCCTCCTTCATGCGAAGCAGGAACTTGGAAGGCAACGCTCTGGCTTCGGCGGCCGGATTGAGAGTGTTGCGGGTGGGTGTCCCCGGCCGTCCCCCCTGGTTGCCCCAGGGAAGGAAACGGGTCCGGTCCGACCGGACCTGCAGCGTCGCTTCCGCAGCCAGCAGCTGATACTCGCGGACCATCCCCAGTCCGCCCCGATAGCGGCCCGCCCCCCCGGAGTCGGTCACGAATCCGTAACGCCGGATCAGGATCGGCTGATCGGCCTCGATGGTTTCGACCGGAGTGTTGGCCATGTTGGTGATGGGGGCGGTGACCCCGTCGGCGCCGTCGGCTGCGGGACCGCCGCCTCGAGGCCCGTCATTGTTGAATTCGAGATAGACGAACGGCTTACCGTCCGGGTAGTAACCCCCGATGCTGACGCCCACGTCGCCCCCACCCCAGGCCGCCGGCACGCGATGGGGCAGCGCCTCGCGAAAGCGCCGAAAACGGCGTGGCCGACGCGGAATCCACCGAGACCGCGGGCCGCCACCGCCCCGGGGTGGCGCGGATTCACGAAACATCCTTCCGGCGCCACCACGTGAATCGGCCTGAAAAATCCGGCGTTCGCGTTGATGCCGGGGTCCGTCAAGCACTTGAAAACCGCGTAGACGGTGGACCGGGTGAAGGCGAAGTTGGGGTTGATGGAGCCTCGGGCCTGAGGTGAGGTGCCGGTGAAATCCACCACCATCTCATCGCCTTCGACGGTGATTCGAACCCGTATGGCAATGGGATCGGGATCCAGCCCATCGGTATCGATGTAGTCCTGAAATTCCCAGGAACCGTCGGGTAGCTCCCGGATCTCGGCTCGGGTCAGGCGTTCGGTGTGATCGACAATGGCGGCCATGTGCCCCAGAAGTGGATCGAAGCCATATTCCCGGGCCAACCGGAGCAATTCCCTCTCGCCCTGCGCCAGGGCGGAAATCTGAGACCGGAGATCGCCCAGCACCTTGTCCGGTACCCGGACGTTCCGCGCCACGATGCGCCAGACGGAGCTGTTGAGAGAACCGGCCTCGAACAGCTTCAACGGAGGCAGCCGCAGGCCTTCCTGGTAGATCTCGGTGTTGTCACAGGCGTTTCCACCCGCCACGCGCCCCCCGATGTCGGTGTGGTGAGCGATTACACAGACCCACGCCAGGAGCCGGCTCTCCAGAAAGACCGGCTTGAACAGAAAAATGTCGGGGAGATGGCTGGCCCCGTCGTAGGGATCGTTGTTGGCGAAGACGTCTCCGGGTTGAACGTCGCTTCCGAACTGGCGGCGCACCGCATCCAGGGCCGGTTGCATGGCGCCCATATGAAATGGGAGCGTCAAGCCCTGGGCGACTTGTTGCCCCTGGGGGTCGAAGATGGCGGTGGAGAAATCCATCCCGTCCTTGACCACGGACGACGAAGCCGTTCGCACCACCGTCACGGCCATGGTATCGGCGGCGCTGTAGAGATAATTCTTGACGATCTCCCGGGTCCACGGGTCCGGGGATGTTCCTCGTGCCGATTTCGCACCTGTGCCACTCACCACCAACTGTCAAGCCTCCTTTTCCAGGACGATGTTCAATCGCTGGTCGAGGCGGGCGCTCCAGCCGCCTGGGACCAGAGTCGTGGAGTCGTATTCCTCGATCAGCGCAGGCCCGCGGAGGTCCTTCCCTTCCAACTCCAATCTGCCCAGAACCGGAGCTTCGACCCATTCCGATTGCGACGGCCCCTGATAGATCCGCCGGGACCGCACCTTTGGCCGAAAACCGTCATTGGACAGTGAAAAGGTCTCGGGGACTCGAGTTCCCTCGTCCAGACCGCGCGCCCGGACCCGGAGATTGACGAGTTCCAGTTCGGAGTCGAGACGATATCCGTAGTTGGCCTCATGCTCCCGGTGAAAGGCGGCCTCCAACGCCTCCAGACCGTCCCGATCCAGGTTCGCACTCTCGAACCCCACTCTCAAATGCGAAGTCTGTCCCTTGTACTTCAGGTCCGCCTCGACGGCCAATTGCTGCCGCCCGGCGGCAAACCCTTCCTGCTCCAGGAGGCCGCGGGCCTGTTCCCTCAGGCGGTCCAGCGTCCGGTTCATGGACGCGAGTCCCAATTGGGAGAGGGACTTCACCTGAGCCTGCACCAGGTGGTGCTCCACGTCCGAGAAGAGGAGGCCGAAACAACTGAACACCCCGGGAGACGGAGGGACGATGATCCGGGTCATCTGCAACAACCGGGCCAGACCCGCGGCGTGGAGGGGACCGCCCCCTCCGAACGCCATGAGGGTAAACCGGCGAGGGTCGCGGCCCCGTTCGCTGGAGACGGCGGCAACGGCCCGGGCCATGTTGGAATTGGCCACCTGATGGACGCCCCAGGCCGCTTCGACGGCGGAGACACCGAGCGGGGCCGCCAGCCGGCGCTCCACAACCGCCCGGGCCTTGTCCGCGAAGACCGGAAAATCCCCTCCCAGCAGGTAGCGGCCGTTGAGAAAGCCCAATACCAGGTTGGCGTCGGTGACCGTGGGCAGATCGCCGCCCTGGCCATAGCAAGCCGGACCGGGAACCGCGCCCGCGCTGTCGGGCCCGCAGCAGAGCGCCCCTCCCTTGTCCACCCGGGCCACACTGCCGCCGCCGGCGCTCACTTCCGCCAGGTCGATGGAAGGAACCCTCAAGATATAGCCGGAGCCCTTCAGCAGTCGATGCCCGGAGCTCATTCCCCCGCCCACTTCGTACTCTCGGGACAGCAGGAGGTCTCCCTCCTCGATGATGGAGGACTTGGCGGTCGTGCCCCCCATGTCCAGCGTCAGGACGTTGGGAAGATCCAGCCGCGCCGCCAGATGATGGGCGCCCACCACGCCGGCGGCGGGTCCCGACTCGACGCAATGGATTGGTTCCTCGGCAGCCATCCGGACGGACGCCCTGCCGCCGTTGGATTGCATCACCGTCAGGGGGACGCCCACACCCAGGTCTCGAAGCCCCTCATCCAGGCGCCCCAGGTAGCGGGCCACGATGGGGCGGATGTAGGAGTTGATCACCGTGGTGCTGGTTCGCTCGTACTCGCCGGTTTCGGCCAGAAGCCGGCTGGAGAGAGACAGGCTGAGCCCGGGAATCCGCTCCTCCAGAATCTCACCGATCCGGATTTCGTGGCGTGGATTGGCGTACGAGTGAAGGAGGCAGACCGCCACCGAGCGAATCCCCTCATCCAGCAGCACTTGGGCGGCTTTCTCCACGTCCGATTCCACCAGAGGAATCAGAACTTTCCCCCGGTAATCCACGCGCTCCCGGACTTCCAGCCGCAGACGCCGTTCCACCAGCGGGGGAGGCTTGCGGTAGTAGAGATCGTACAGGCGCGGCATCCTGAGACGGGAGATCTCCAGAACGTCCCGGAAACCGTCGGTCGTGATCAACGCCGTCTTCACCCCCCGGCCCTCCAGGATGGCGTTCGTGGCCAGGGTGAAGGCGTGGCTCACTTCGGAGAGACAACCGGCCGTCAGCCCCAGATCCCGCAGACCCGTGCCGACCGCGTCCAGCACGGCTCGGCTGTAGTCGTCGGGCGTGCTCACCACCTTCTTGACGTGGACGCCTCCCCGGTCCGAGAGGAATACGACATCGGTGAAGGTCCCGCCGATGTCCACTCCCACTCGAAATCCGGGCTTGTCGGATCGCGCGCTGTGGTCTGGCATTTTTCGCTGCGGTGCGGGCTAGCGCGTCCAGGCGAACCAGCGGGACAGGATCCGCCGCGCGCGGGGCGTGAGCCGGGTCCGGTTGAAGGCGTCTCCCACCTGCTTGATGGCCTCGGCCTGCGTCGGATACGGATGGATTACCTGGGAGATGGTCTTGAGGCCCAGGCCGCCGACCATGGCCAGCGTGATCTCGTTAATCATCTCACCGGCATGACGGGCGACCACGGTGGCACCAAGAATCTTGTCGGTCCCCTTCTCCACCAGGACGCTCACCATGCCACCTTCCTCCCCGTCCGTGATCGCCCGGTCCACGTCGGAAAAATCACGGACGAAATGATCATAGGGAATCCCCTGCCGGGATGCCTCCCTGCAGTTCAGGCCCACGTGAGCCACCTCCGGATCCGTGTAGGTACACCAGGGAATGGTGAGGGCGCTGGCCTTCTTCCGTCCCATGAAGAGTGCATTCTGGATGACGATTCGAGCCAGGGCGTCGGCGGCGTGAGTGAACTTGTATTGGGAGCAGACGTCCCCGGCCGCGTAGATCCGTTTGTTGCTGGTCCGGAGTTGATCGTCCACCACGACGCCCCGGCGCCGGTCGTAATCGACGCCGGCCTCCTCCAGGCCCAGCCCCTCCACGTTGGGGGTCCGCCCGGCAGCCACCAGCACCTCGTCCACGGCGACCTGCCGTGCCTGACCGTTGCACTCGAGATGAACCCGTTTCTCGCCCGCCCGGCTCTCCACTCGAAACACTCTCGAATCGAGGAAGAGCTGGATCCCGTCGCGGCGAAATGCGTCCTGGACCCTTCGGCCGGCTTCCGCGTCTTCCCGGTCCAGAATCCGAGGATGGCACTGGAAAACGGAAACCCGGGATCCGAAGCGGCCGAACGCCTGCGCCATCTCGCATCCGATGGGACCGCCGCCGATGACGCCCAACCGCGGGGGCAGCTCCGTCAACGAAAACAGCGTCTCGTTGGTGAGATAGCCGGCTTCCGCCAAGCCCTCGATGGGCGGCGCCGCCGCCCGTCCTCCGGTGGCGATGACGGCCCGCGCGAAGCGCAACGTGCGCCCGCCGACCCGAACCGCGTCCCGGCTCACGAAACGTGCTTCTCCCAGAAAGACATCCACGCCCAGTTTCCGGAAGCGCTGGGCCGAGTCGTGCGCGGAGATCCCGGATCGCAGCCGGCGCATGCGCTCCATAACCGATGCGAAATCCACATTCTCCCCGACCGCGACGTCGACCCCGAACGCGCCGGCCTCGCGGGCATCGGCTACGGCCCGGGAGGACCGGATGAGAGCTTTGGAGGGAACGCAACCCACGTTGAGACAGTCGCCTCCCAGGAGGTGCTTTTCGATCAGGGCGCAACGCGCGCCGAGGCCGGTGGCCCCGGCCGCCGAAACCAGCCCCGCGGTGCCGCCTCCGATGGCCACCAGGTTGTAGCGGCCCGCCGGCTCGGGGTTGGTCCAATCCCCCGGATGGACCCGGGAGACCAGGAGCCGGTTGTGGGAATCCATGGGCAATACTTCAACGGATCTAGATTCAGGCATGGAGCATTTCCATTGTTTCGGAACGAAATGATTTCGCTTCGTCCCCCCGGTTGGCGCGAACGGCTACGAAACCCTCTTGTCCAAGGCCCGGCGGGCCAGCCGGGTCACCTGGACCGTTACGGCCACCGCGGCCAGAAAGCCGACGGCATAGAACACCGTTTCCGCCGGCGTCCGGGTTCGTCCTGCCTCTCCCAACATCGCGAGATCGCCCGCCAGGGAACCGATATAGACGTAGAGTATGGTCCCGGGAAGCATGCCCAGCCAGGATGCCAACACATAGTGTCGAACCTTGACCCGAGTGATCCCGAAAGCGTAGTTGAGCAGATTGAAGGGAAACACGGGCGAGAGCCGGGTCAATCCCACGATCTTCCATCCCTCGTCGGCGACCGCTTCGTCGACCGCAGCGAAACGGGGATAGGCCCGCATCTTTTCGGCCACCCATTCGCGGGCCAGGTGGCGGCCGATCAGGAAGGATGCCGTCGCTCCCAAAGTCGAGGAAGCGGAGACCAGAACTGTCCCCCAACCGAGCCCGAAGACGAAACCGGCCCCGAGAGTGAGTATGAACCCCGGCAGAAAAAGGACCGTTGCCGCCACGTAGACCAGGAGAAAGGCCACCGGGCCCCAGGGACCCAGCTCGGAAACGGTCTGAATAACCTGCCTGAGAAACGGTCCGATATCGTTCCGGATCATCAGAAGCACGACAACGGCCAGCGCAGCCAGAAGCAATTTCCACCACCGGTTTCGTTTCCCCGGCGCTGAACTCTGTTGAGCCACCTTTACCCCTCCGCAACGACGGGAGCGGATTCCCAATCAATCCGCCCGGCGTGTGCATAGACGTTGAAACGGCCTGGACGCACGAAGCCCACCAACGTCATCCCGAAGTCGCGGGCGAGTGCCACCGCCAGGCTCGAGGGGGCACTCACCGCCACCACCATGGCGATTCCGGCCATGACCGCTTTCTGAAGGATCTCGAAGCTGGTTCGTCCGCTGACCATCATGAGACGGTCTTCCAGCGGCAACCTTCTTCTGAGAACCTCCCGGCCGATCAGCTTGTCGACGGCATTGTGCCGGCCCACGTCCTCCCGCAACGAGAGAAGTCGGCCGCCCCCATCGAACAGGCCGGCCGCGTGCAGGCCGCCCGTCTGCCGGAACACCTTCTGCCCGGCCCTCAACGCCGGGCCCAGCCCTTCGATCACCCGGCTGTCCACTCGGGGCCGGTCCGCCAGGATCTTCCGGGACGGGTGGACCCGAAGCGTCTGGAGCGATGCCTTCCCGCAGACGCCGCAACTGGAGGTGGTGTAGAAGTGCCGGTCAAGCTGCGTGTCGTCGAATTCCACCCCCGGCCGCAGGTCGACCCGGACCCCGTTGTGGAGATCGCCCTCCGAATTCCTGGAAGGAACGACCCTCTCGATGTCCCGAGGCCGGAGGACGATTCCCTCCGTGTAGAGAAATCCGGCCGCCAACTCGCGGTCGTGCCCCGGCGTGCGCATGGTGATGGAAAGGGTCTTCTCCACGCGTTTCTCCCGGGAGGTATATCCCAGGAGAATCTCCAGGGGTTCCTCGACCGCCAGCAGGTCCGACTCGAGCCGCGCCGCGCCCTTCTCGACCTTCCGGACCTGGACGAACCGGACTCGGGCAGGACGGGTTTCAGGGCTCTCGGCAAGCCGTAAGCCGGGAGTTCGGTTCTGGTCATCCGTCTGCATGTTTCGCCCAGCGTTCCGCACTCGGCCGGTCACACGATCGCATTTATCATAACAACCCCCGGCATTGGAGAGCAGACGCATGACGAAGCCGGCACCCGTCGGAGACGGACGGACCGTGAGTGCCCGCCCGGACTGGTAGACTCGGCGGATGCCGGTGCGCCTGGACAAGTGGCTGCAGGTGGCCCGGGTCTTCAAGACCCGGAGCCAAGCCACCCGGGCCTGCGGTCTGGGAAGAGTCCGAGTGGGAGGCGCGGTGGCCAAGGCCCACCGGAAGGTGTCGGTGGAGGATCGCATCGAGGTACGCCGGAAGGGCCGGACCCGCGTCCTCCGGGTCAAGGAAATCCAGGCCAGACCGGTTCCCAAGGCCCAGGCACGCACGCTGTACGAAGATCTGAGCGTAGAGCCGCTACGGAGCCCCGCCGACCCTTTCGGAGGGATGCCGCCGGTGCCACGAACCGTCAAAGGCCGTCCGACCAAGCGGGATCGAAGGCGGATCGACCGGTGGCGGCGGGACTCCAAATCCTGAGTTCAGCCGGCCTGATAGATCAGGTGATCTTCCTGTTCCAATTCGCCGGACTGCGAAACCCTGAGCCGCGCGGCGTCCAAGTCCATGCTGGCGATGAAGGGAAGATTGCGGTATCGATCCTGGTAGTCCAAACCGTACCCGATCAGGAATGCGCCGCTGGCCTGAAATCCCACGTAGCGGATGGGGACCTCCACCAGTCGAAGATCGCGCCGGTCCAGGAGAGTGCAGATCTCAATGGACGCCGGGCTCCTCCGAGTCAGAAGTCCGAGAAGGGAGTGGGCGGTCAGACCCGTGTCGATGATGTCCTCCACCAGCAACACATGCCTTCCGGTGATCTCCTCCTGCAGGTCCTTGAGGAGCCGGACCCGGCCCTGGTGCCGCCGGGGATGGTAGCGGCTGACGGAGATGAAATCGAGACTGACCGGTGTGGCCAGGTTCCGGATCAGGTCGCAGGTGAAGACGAAGGCCCCCTTCAGGATTCCCACGACCATGAGGTCCCGGCCCCGGTAGTCCCGTTCGATCCGGCGCGCCAGTTCCACGACCCGTTTCAGAATCGTGGCCTCGTCGTACACGATCTCATCGACGACAGCATGGAAGGGCTTCTTCACCGTCGGGGAGAGAATCTCGCTCATGCCAGAGTCCCGAACTTGAAGAGAAGCTTCCGATAGTCCCGCCCGTAGAGAACCTTCAGCTTCAGGTCGGGATAGAGCTGGCGCATCCGCCGTATTTTCCGGTTCTTGGGAGTCACCAGGCTCTGTTTCATGGTGGTCAGCTCCACGTAGAGCTCGAACTGCGGCAGGTAGAAATCGGGCGTGAAACTCCGGATCACCCGGCCGTCGGCATCGCGGTCCAGGGGAAAACAGACCGGCTCGTAACGCCACTCGACCCGGTAGAAGTCCAGAAACCGGGCGAAATTGGCCTCACTCTCGTGAGCGAAGTGCGACTGTGTTGGTGAGCGGCCTGCCTTGACCATGCTGGCCGCTTGTTTTTATCAGAACGCTCTGACGGATCGTGGTGTCGTCAGTCTCCGGAGGAGGGCGGAACCGAGGAAAGAAAGGTGCGGCCGTTTCCGAACAACTCCTGGGCGACCACTCGGCCCGGATTCGATTCCAGGACCACGAATCCTCCCAGGAGGCCCCGGGTCGGGGGAACCAGGTTCTGGATCAGATCGGAGAATCTGGCCTTAGGCTGCATGGCGATCCCGCCGGCCTCACCCTGCAGGACTCCCTGCGAGTCGTACACCTGGAGGCTCACTTCGGTGGAGACGTCGCCCGGATTGAAGACCGCGATCCCGGTGAAGATCGGCGGCAACGTATCTCCGGGCCTGCGCTCGCCATTGGCCACCTGGCTGAACACCGCCCGTCTCAGGGGTTCTGTCTGCAGAGTCAGGGCGGCCGCGTATTCCCCGCCGACGGGGTCTCCGAAAATGACGTCGCCGATCAATCCCGGATGTGTGCCGTCCACCGCAACGGAACCGACCAGGATCGATTGCGGCGGCGCCTCCAGGCCGAAGACCTCCGACGCGTTCCCCTGGAAGCTCTCCCGGGGTGCAAGTCGAAGCCGGTAGGGCCGGCCCAACCGGTTCCCGTCCGATTGAAAAGCCACCAGCCGGACATCCGTTTCCTCCTCCCCGGAGTTGATCAGCTTGATGCTGGTGAAGTACCCGCCGGCGTCTCCGGTCCCTGCCCCGCTCGCCAACTGGGCCGAGTAGAGACTTGGTTCCGTTCCGGATTCGGTGGCGTTGAGCCCCAGGACCGTATCTCCCAGCTCGATCAACTGGAACCCGACCACGCCGGAACCCTGTGTGACCTCAACTTGGACGTGACCGTGGGAAACGCCCCCCAGGGGACCGAACAGGTCCGTAATCGAGCCCGCCAACCGGCCGTGATCGGCGATCATGAAGCTCTCCGGTCCTCCCAGCGGTGCTCCGTCCGATCCAAAAAGGGTCAGACGCACGGTGGTTGGTTGATCCGAGGAATTCGCCAGGGCCAATGTCGTCCGTGCGGCCTGATCGCTGTTTTCGGATGGAAACGTCCCCCGGCCTTCGAAGATCCGGGTGAAATAGAGCAGACGCGACCCGGAAGTGAACGCCACGGCTCCATCCATCCTGGCGGATGGTCCCGCAAGATCTTTGAAATAGAGGAAGAACCCGGCCAGCTCGGGAGTCGAGGATCGTATCCGCATCCAGCCTTCGCGACGTGTACTCAACCGGGTGTCGAAAAACTCCCGGCCCAACTGCGCCAACTGCTGACCGGCCCCCACCCGGCGGACGCCGGAGCTCAGGGGAAAGAGTGGATCACCCTGGTTGGAGAATGCCTCCACCGCCATGACGGCGTCGGTCCTGGAGTCGTTGGTGATGGCGAAACCGCTGAAATCGTCCAGGTCCCCTCGATAGAAGGGAAAGAGCAGCTCCCGCCCGGGAGCGGTGAAGAGGAGCTGCCGGCCCGAGAGATCGAAGTCGGTCTCGGGGAAAACCTGGTAGAGACCCGACGTTCCGAACTCGTAGGACACCGGTTCCTCGCTGAAGTCGACGATTCGCGCAGTGGCGCCGGAACCGGGAGTGATGCCCACGATGGCCTGAATGTCCTCCGGGTCCGGCGTGACGTTGACCTGGCCGTAATCCAGCAGGATGTCGCCATTGGCGAACAACGTGACCGAGAAATCGTTTCCAGGCCGGGTGCCCGCCAAGGCGAACTCGGGAACGCCGTCCCAGATGAAGGTCAAGGACCCTTCGCCTGTCTCGGCCCGGACCTCGCCGCCGGCCTCGGGGTTCAGGTCGCTGAAGAAAAGCGCGATGCGGGGAGGACCGGACAGGAAGCGCCTTTCGCTTCTGGACCTTCCAGGCTGCCCGTCGCCGATCCCGAAGGTCAGGTTTCCATCGCTGTTGACGACGACGTCGGTGTAGGTGGTGCCAAAGAACGGAAAGGAAAACCCTTCCGGAAACTCGAAAATCATCTCGCCGTCGTCCTCGAGGAGCGAGAGTTGGTTCACTTCTTCGTTGGTCTGCAGATCGATTCCGGAGACCACCTGGCCTGCGGCGACCTCCAGGACCACCTTCTCCGCCGTATCGTCCTCCGGCGTTCCCGATTCACCGTCACCGTTATAGTAGTCCTTGGGAAAACTGGTAAAACGAGCGGCGTAGCGACCCGGCAGGACATCGTAAGGGCCCACTGAGCTTTCCTTGGTGAATCGGGGATTCAGCGGCTCGATGAAGACCACATAGGTGCCGGGCGGCAGGCCGGGCAACTGATAGGAACCGTCGTCGGTAACCAGGAAATCTGAGACCACCCCGACCTGCTCACCCTGGACTTCCGTCAAGTTGCCAGCCGCATCGAGTTCCACCGCCGCCGCCACCACGTTGGCGCCGAGGACGGGGGCTCCGGTCCGCCTCCGCACCCGTCCTCGGATGGTGCCGGTACCTGCCGCAAACGACTCCTCCGGATACAGCCAGGAGATCCAGATGGCATCGTCCAGCAGCGGCTCGTTCGTGCCGAATAACGTGCCTATGGGGTACATGACCGGAACGAAGCGCACATCCCCGAGATCGTCGCTTTCGAACCATTCCATGCCCGCCTGGGTATGGTCCAATCCCAGGAGGTGGCCGACCTCGTGCATCGTCACACGGTAGAAGTCGTCCGGCTGGGATGCCGGGCTTTGGCCGATCACGGTGTACCCGAACGAGTACTCAAGGGCGTCTTCGTCCACAAATCGGAAAGCGGCGAATCCCAGAACGTTCTCGCCGGCCCCCTCTCCGAAAACCAGGTCGCTGATCTCACCGTCCTGGTCGAAGATGATGAGGTTCTCCGGGCGGCGGCTCCCGGTATATTCGGCGAAGTTGGAACCATCGACGTTCTCCTCCAGAAACCGGGGCTCGGGATTCTGGACCTGGAGCGTCGAGGTCTCCACGTCCTCCCACACCTGGAACGCTTGGTGGACCCGCCTCCCCAGATGGGCATATCGAGTCTCGGAGAACTCCTGGTCGAGGAGGTACAGCACCGGCTTGTCGGCATTCCACTTGAGAACTCGGCCTCCCGGGAGAGGGTCTCGGGGACCACCGCCAAAGAGGGAGGATGCCAGCGCGAGGATCAAACCCGTTGCGAGGGCGGCTCTCGAAACTGACCTCGGATAAGGGTCGATGAACCGCAACGTCATCTTGAGGTGGGCTCCAGCGCCACCCAATAGCGATCGATTCTCCGAACCAACGACTCGAACCGATCCAGGGAGATCGGCGCTCCAGGCCGCAACGCCGCATGTTCTTCGGCGCTGAGAGTCGAACCGCGAATCTGGCTGGAACTCGCCCGATGCAGGAGATTGGCGTTTCCCACCCGGTTTAATACAGCCCGTCCCCCGCGGCCCCCCTTGCCCACCCGGAACACGCCCTGGGTCAGGCCCACGGGACTGGTGAGGCCCAATCGGCTGTCGGGATAGAGGAACAGGAGGATTTCCTGGCCGCGGGAATATTGGGGCACGCCCCGGATGCCTCCGGCCGGGCCGCCGCTCAACTGCCGAAACCGGATGGACTCCTTGGCCTGGGCTCCCTTGAGCCCCCGAAGGACCTCAAACGTATAGGCCGTCACCGGAAGACCGGTGGCAGGCTCCCGGCCCGGTTCCGCCTGAAGGCATCGTCCCCAGAAGATGCGGTCCGCGGCCCGGACCATTTCGAAGAGATTGATGCGCTCCACGCTTGCGGCCCCGAGCCGCGAAAACCAAAGCAGGAGAATGGCGGCGATCCAGCAGACAGAAAGAGCCAGCGTTCGGACCCGCCTGGCGAGAACCGACTCCCCAATCGGACCTGCCGCCACGATCTTGTCTCCGACTTCACCGTTCCCTATGCTGGCCATGTCGCTTGTCCCGATTCCATACTGCTTCGGCTTTCCCAAAGCCCTGCACCACTTCATACTGATGCATTCCGGGTAACGGAGTTTCAATCTCCCATGACCGAATCCAGCCTTGAGGAGACGGCAGAGAAGATCTTCGGGGCCCGGGACCCGGCCGCAGTCGCCCAGTGGGTCGATTACTGGAATCGGGGACAGGAGCGCAATCTCGATCTGCTCCGCTCATTCGAGGAGGTGTTCCTTCTGGACCTGGGCAAGCAGCGGGTCCTGGATGCCGGCTGCGGCGTGGGGAGCATGGGTGAAGTCCTCCGGGAGCGTTGCGGCCACTACGTCGGCGTGGACGTGAATCGTCACGTCCTCCGGTTTTCGACCCCCGCCGTCCGGAGGTCGTACGTTCAGGGCAGCGGCCTGTCGCTCCCCTTCGCGGGGCGGTCCTTCGATTGCATCTTCGCGTTCGACGTTCTGGAGCATCTGCCGGGGGGACTCCCGAACCAGATTCGTTTTCTGACGGAGCTGCGCCGGGTGCTCAAGCCCATGGGCACGATTCTCTTCACGACTCCCAACTTCTGGTATCCCTACGACGCCCATTCCCGCAGCTACTTCGCACACTACCTTCCGGTGAGGCTGGCCGACTGGATCCATCGGCGCCGCCATCCGTCGTTCCTGAAGGAGCACGGCTCGACCGCCAATATTCCCCTGCTCACTCCTCGCCGCCTCCGGGCGTGCATCGAGGGCAGCGGTCTCACTCTTCTGCATGAGTTGCCCTGCTGCCTGGATCGGAACCAAGTGTTTAGGCTGTCTCCGTTGAAATCCACATTTACCAATCTGGGGTTGGGTTGGTATCCGCACGCCGAGTTCTGGGGCATCCTGAGCCGCCCCTCGTCCCGCTCCAGCCTCCGCTTGAAGCTCAGGACCCGCCTGGACAAGGTGGATGGAAACTCATCGCAGGTTGTTTGGGAGGACTTCGCCTCCGGAATCGACTTTGAGCGGAAATCCTTTTCCCATCAACTGGACCGGGGCTGGTACGCCCGTGAGCAAGGGCCCCCGGCGTTCCGGTGGATCGCCCGGGAAGCCCTCTGCTACCTGCAGGTCAGGAGCCCCGTGTCGCGCCTGCGGATACGAGGTTTCAGCCTCCGGCAGAGTCGCCTTCAAATCTGGGTCAACGGAATTCGAGTCGGCGAACACCCGATGCCACCAGTAATGGATTTCGACCTCGATTTCTTCCTGCCGTTCTCGCCACCTGAGGACAGGATGGTAAAGGTGTTTCTCAAGTGCGATCGGACCTATCGGGCGGAACATCCGGACGACCGAAGGAACCTGGGAGCCGTGGTTCGGGCTCTGGAACTGCTGCCATGATCGTCCGCTTCCTTTGGTGGCTGGGCCTGTTGCCCACCCAGTTGGTTTTGAGCCTGCTTTTGTTCTTCACGGATCTGGCACGCCTTCTGAGGTTGGGGACCACCAGGCATTCCGATCCGACGGAGGCACCCACGAACTTCGCGCTCTGCTCCATCGTGGTGCTCAACCACGACGGGAATGCGCTGTTGCAGGAGAGCCTTCCGGCCCTGGATCGGGCCGTGAGCTACACGGGACAATCCCACGAGGTCATCCTGGTGGACAACGGAAGCTCGGATGACAGTGTCTCCTGGGTCCGGAGTCGTCTGCCCGGAATCCGCATCCTGGAGTTGGACTCGAATCTGGGATTCGGCGAAGGCAACAATCGTGGAGTTGCCCTGGCGCAGCACGAGATCGTGGTTCTCCTGAACAACGACATGATCGTCGAGGAGGATTTTCTGCCACCCCTGCTGGAACCGTTCTCGGACGAGCAGGTCTTCGCCGTCTCCAGCCAGATCCGCTTTCCTCCGGAAAAGAGACGGGAGGAAACGGGCAACACTCAGGCCCGGATGCGCCGAGGATTCCTCCACTTGTCCCACGAGCCGCTCAGAAAATCCCACGAGACCCGAAAAACCCTGCCGGTCTATTGGGCAGGAGGCGGTTCTTCGGCTTTCCGTCGTTCTCGATTCGTTGAACTGGGGGGATTCTCCGACATCTTCTCTCCCGCCTACCTGGAAGACACCGATCTGAGCTACCGGGCCTGGCGGCGGGGCTGGACCTCTCTCCTGGCTGCCGGGAGCCGGGTCCTCCATCGCCACCGGAGCACCAGCTCCCGCCTCTTCACCCCGGATTCCCTGAAGCGACTCGTGGGGGAGCGGAAACTGTGGTACCAGTGGAAGAACTTCCAACTCAGGACCCTCCTGCCTCATCTCCTGCTCTATCCCTGGCACCTGGGAAAGGAGTTGAGGCCCGGAGAATATCTCCGGGCCTTCAGGCGGCTTCCGGGTGTCCTGAAGCTTCGCTGGCGCGAACCGCGCCGGCGGCAATCGGACCGCGCCCTCATCGACCTTTGCTGCAGGCCGTTGACCTACGTGCATGGCAGGCCAGGGCGCGCCACGCCTTCCGCGAAGTCCCATGACCGGCTCAAGATACTCGTAGTCAGTGCCTATCTTCCCGTTCTGGGACGCCACGGCGGAGCCGGGCGCGTCTTCCAATTCCTCAGCCGCGCCTCGCGGCGGCACCAGATTCATCTCTTGTCGTTTGTGGAGAGTGATGACGAGACCAAGAGCGTCCATCAGCTCCGCCATCATTGCGCCAGCTTGGAGTTGGTCCCGCGGCGGGACTTCGAGTCCGTGTCTCTCTATCCCTACGAACCCTTCGAGGAGTTCAACTGCCCTGATTTCCGCCGGCGATTCGAAGCGATTCTGGAAGAGAGGGAGTTCGACCTGATTCACTACGAATGGCCCCAAATGGTCCAGTACGACGACCTGGTTCCGCTCTGGGTTCCCAGGCTTCTTACCGAGATGGAAGTCAACTATGCCGCCCACTACAGCCGTTACCGCCTGACTTCCGGTCCATTTTCCAGGGTCAAGCTCCACTACGACACGCTTCAGACGCTCTTCCGGGAGGTCGAGATGTGCCGGCGCATGGATCGGGTCATCTGCGTCACTTCCGTCGACCGGAGCTACCTGGAAGGATACCTGCCCCGGCCGAGACTGAGGGTATTGCCGACGGGCGTCGACACCTCCTACTTCGTTCCCCGGAACGGCAAGGTCGAAGCCAACAGCATTCTCTACGTCGGCGCCTTTCGCCACGACCCGAACGTGGACGCCATGCAGTTTTTCGTAAACCAGGTTCTGCCGCTGCTGTTGGAGGAGCGTCGGGAGACGCACCTCTATATCGTGGGATCATCTCCAACGCCGGAGATCCGGGCCATGGACGATCACCCGGCCATTACCGTCACCGGTTTCGTCCCGGACCTGAGGGAATACTATGCCCGTGCCCAAGTCGTGGTGGTGCCCGTTCGGACCGGCGTCGGGATTCGCGGCAAGGTATTGGAGGCATGGGCATGCGGCAAGGCCGTCGTGGGAACCTCCCTTGCCTTCCAGGGAATTGACGCCGTTCACGGACAGAACGCGCTGGTTGCCGAGACTCCCGAGGAATTCGCCATATGGATTGCGGCCCTCATGAGGAACCCGGAGTTCACGGCCCGGCTGGCGGAGTCAGGCCGCCGCACCGTGACGAAACACTACGATTGGGAAATATTGGCTGGAAATCTGGTGGATCTCTACGAGGAAACTGCGAAATTCAAGAAGAGCGGGAACTGAGACCGGGGATACCGGAAGCGGGCAGAGGTGATGTTCACCGGCGGCGGTCAATTGAAGGGGTCAGGGGAGGAATGGAAATGAGTGAGCTTCCATTCTCCGTTCTCGCGCTGATAGATCTCGGTCCAACGGCCCGTCTCCCGCTGGAGCCGTCCCTTGGCGTGATACGCCATCAGATACTGGGAAGTGATCCACCCGACATCGCCGCTGAACTCGATCTGGATATTGTCGGTAAGCAAAGTTACGTCGTGTATCTGACTGAAATATTGATGAAGCGTGTTCTCAAATGTCTTGAAATCGGAGAAGCGGGGAGGCGGAACCTTCTCGAATACCACCGCCTGCTCGGCATAGACGCCTCGCAACGTCAACATGTCCTTCTGTTGCCAGCCGCTGACATGTTGCCGGTGCATATTCAACAGTAATTCTCTCGGATTATTGCGCATAAGTTAGCAACAATCATACCATAAATGTCGATTTATGCCTAGCCCGCCGCGGCCGGCGCGGCCACGGGTCCCGGGCCGATCTTGACTTCTCAGCCCGTCGAGTCCGGATCAGCCGCCAGTGCTTCCAATACTTTTTCGGCCATGGCGCGGGTCCCGATGGACTCTTCTCCGGTCCGCGCCAGGTCAGCGGTCCGGTGTCCCTGGTGCAGGCACGTCTCCACCGCCGAATCGATCCGGCGGGCGATGTCATCCCGTCCCAGGGAATAACGGAACAGGAGCGCCGCACTGGAGATGGCGGCCAAGGGGTTCGCCCGGCCTCTTCCGGCAATGTCCGGCGCCGTGCCATGGACCGGCTCGTAAAGCCCCTTCCGGACACCCTCCGCCGGAGCCCCCAGGCTGGCGGAAGGCAGCAGGCCGATGGACCCGGCCAGCACCGCTGCCTCATCACTGAGGATGTCCCCGAACAGGTTCGTGGAAAGAAGCACGTCGAAATGCCTGGGCCGGGAGATCAATTGCATGGAACAGTTGTCCACCAGCATGTGCTCCAAACCCACATCCGGGTAGTCGTGTGCGACCTCCTCCACCACCGTGCGCCAGAGCAGCGAGCTCTCCATGACGTTGGACTTGTCCACGCTGGTGACGAGGCGGCGCCGTTCCCGTGCCAGTTGAAAGGCGGCCCGGGCGATCCGTTCGATCTCGTAGTCGTGGTAGATCTCCATGTTGTAGGCGCACCGGACGCCCGAACGCCGCTCGCTGCCCCGCGGCTCACCGAAATAGATCCCGCCCGTCAGTTCTCGAACGATCATGATGTCGACGTTTTCGATGATCGATTTCTTGAACGGCGAAGTATCCAGGAGAGACGGATGGGTCTTGACGGGACGGAGATTGGTGAACAGCCCCAACTCCTTGCGCAGTCGAAGCAGAGCCTGTTCGGGACGCATCGGGGCGGGATTGGAGTCGAACCGGGAATCTCCCGCCGCCCCGACCAGTACGGCATCCGCTTCCCTGCAGGCAGCGAGAACAAAATCGGGCAGAGGGTCCCCGTAGCGTTCCAGGGCGGTTCCTCCGGCCGGGAAGGTCCGAATCTCCAGTTGCAGACCGTGGTTGCGTCCACACCACTCCAGAACGTCGACGGCCGCGGCGATCACCTCCGGACCGATGCCGTCCCCCGGCAGCACCGCGATCACGTGGGTCATGGGTCATCCCCTCCCGGTGGCTCCCTCCAAACGGTGGGAGCCTACCACAGCCCCCGCGGCCAACGCCCCGGGAGCCCGACTCCCATCCGGCGGGCTGCTATACTGTGACGCCGCCGGCCGGAATTCCTGCTCCGGCCGGCATCGATCGGCAACAGCCACGCAGTCGGCCACGCCAGGAACATGGCAGCCAAGACGACACCGGTGATCAGCCGCGCAATGGAAGATTACCTCAAGGCGATCTACGAGTTGGCCGCCGAAGACTCGCTGGTCACGACCTCCAGGGTCGCCGCCGCCATGTCCTGCCGGCCGGCCAGCGTGACCAACATGGTCCAGCGCCTTTCCGATCTGAAGCTGGTGGAATACCGGCGCTACAAGGGAGTTCGCCTGACTCCGGCCGGAACCCGGATCGCGCTCGAGATCATCCGGCACCACCGGCTGCTGGAACTGTACCTGTCCGAGGTCCTGGGCTACACCTGGGACAAGGTGCACGAGGAAGCGGATCTCCTGGAACACGTCATTTCCGAGGAGTTCGAAGAGAAGATCGACCAAGCGCTGGGATACCCGCGGAAGGACCCTCACGGCGATCCCATTCCCACCAAGAAAGGCGAGATCGACCTGGAACGGCTGGGAAGGCTCTGGGACATGGTCGCCGGCCAGGAAACCCGGGTGCGGAGGGTCAGCGACAAGGACCCCAACGTCCTGCGCCACCTGGCCTCCATCGGCATCTTCCCCGACGTCAAGCTGGATCTGGTGAGGCGGGACCCTTTCAACGGACCCGTCTATGTCCGGGTCAATGGAGTCGAGCACGGACTCAGCGAGGAACTGGCGCGCCAGATCTTCGTCAGCCTGCCATGAGGGTGCCGCTCACTCCGCTGCGGTTTCTCTACCGCGCCAGGGACCAGTTCGGTTCCAAAGTCGGCATCGTCGACGCCGGGCGAAGCTGGACCTACCGCGAGTTTTCCCGGCGCTGCCATCGCTTGGCCGCCATCCTCTCGTCCTGGCGGCTCCCCGCCGGCTCCCGGGTCGCTCTACTCTCGTACAACCAGCACCCGCTCCTGGAAGCCTACTACGGAGTCCCCCTGGCCGGCTGCATCCTCCTCCCTCTGAACACCCGTCTCCGGGCCGCCGACTTCCGCCACATCCTCAACGACGCGGGGGCGCGGGTCCTCATCTTCCACCCTGACTTTCTCCCCGTCGTCGAGGAGATTCGCCGCGACCTCCACAGCGTCGGGCGTTTCCTTCTCCTGGAGCCCGGTCCGTCCGCCGACTGGGTCGAGCCCGGCTCCTACCGGCACCTGATGGAAACCGGCGAGTGCGCGGCGGACCGGGACATCGCCGGAGTCGACGAAGAGGATGTCGCCGAGTTGTTCTACACCTCGGGCACGACGGCACTTCCCAAGGGGGTCATGCTCACCCATCGCAACCTCTACCTTCATGCGCTGGAGGTATCCCTGGCGCTGGGTATCCGGGATGAGGACACCCAACTGCACACCATCCCCCTGTTCCACGTGAACGGTTGGGGAACGCCCCAGTTCCTGACCTGCCTGGGAGGCCGGCACGTCCTCATGAAACGCTTCCATCCCGGCGACGCGTACCGCCTGATCCAGGAACATGGAGTCACGTTCTTTTTCCTGGTGCCGACGATGGCCATTTCGCTCCTGAACCATTCCGAACGGGATCGATTCGACACCTCTTCGGTCCGGTTGATCAATCTGGGTGGAGCAGCCGCCAATCCCCGGCTCGTCGAGCAATTGGAAGCGGCCTTCGACTGCCGGTGCGTCGCCGGCTATGGCCTCACGGAATGCTCTCCCGTGGTGACGCTCTCGTTTCCCAAGAGCCATCTCGCGGTCCAGGGCGAACGCCGCCTGGCCCTCCAGTCCATGACCGGCTACCCCATCCCCGGTGTGGAGCTGGCGCTGCTGGACGGTCAGGGCCGTTCCCTTCCCTGGAACGGCAGCGATCTGGGGGAGATCGCCATCCGGGGCGACGGCGTCATGAAGGGCTATTGGGGACAGGCGGAACCGGCGGCGGCGGCCGGGAACTGGTTGCGGACCGGCGACCTGGCCACCATCGACCCGGACGGCTACGTTCAGATCGTCGATCGAAAGAAAGACATCATCGTCAGCGGGGGCGAGAACATCTCCAGTCTGGAGGTGGAACGGGTGCTTCTTACCCATCCCGGTGTCCTGGAATGCGCCGTGATACCGGTTCCCGACGAGCACTGGGGAGAGATTCCCAAGGCGGTGGTCGTCCCCAGAACGCCGGACTGTGTCACCCCGAAGGCACTCGTCTCCTATTGCCGGCGCCGGCTGGCCTCCTTCAAGGTCCCCCGGATCGTCGAACTCGTGGCCGACCTGCCCAAGGGAGGGACCGGCAAGATTCTGAAGCGGGAACTCAGAAAGCGCGGCTGAAACCGCCGGTTCCGTGCTACGGAAGGTTCGAACGGACGGACCGGTCAGTCCGAATGGGCCAGATTCTCCAGATACTTCTCGGCGTCGATGGCCGCCCGGCAACCCGCTCCGGCGGCGGTGACCGCCTGGCGGTAGACGTGGTCGTGAATGTCACCGGCGGCGAAGACCCCCTCGACGCTGGTCCGGGAGCCGCCGTGGACAGAGATGTAGCCGCCATGGGTCTTCACTTTGTCTCGGAAGGCCTGGGAGTTGGGCGTGTGCCCGATGGCGACGAACACTCCTTCCATCGGGATCTGACTCTCTTCGCCGGTCTTCACGTTGCGGAGCCGGATCGCCTCGACCCGCTTCTTTCCCGGGTCCAGGATATCGGTCACCACCGTGTCCCAGAGAAACCCGATCTTGGGATGGCTCAGGGCGCGGGCCGCCATGATCTTGGAGGCCCTCAACTCGTCCCGACGGTGAATGACGGTGACGCTGTCGGCAAACTTGGTGAGGAAGAGAGACTCCTCCATGGCGCTGTCGCCCCCGCCGACGACGGCGACGCGCTGGTCCCTGAAGAAGAATCCGTCGCAGGTCGCGCAGGTGGAGACGCCGTACCCGATGAGCTGTTTCTCAGACTCCAGTCCCAGGAGCCGGGCCGACGCGCCCGAGGCGATGATCAAGGAGAGGGCCCGGTAGGTGGACGCTTCCGTCCGGACCGTAAAGGGATGGTTCAGATCCGCTTCGACCACCGTCTCCATGCGGTATTCGGCCCCGAAGCGCTGGGCCTGCTCCTTCATTCTCTGGACCAGCTCCGGACCGTCGATCCCCTCGGGAAAACCAGGGTAGTTCTCGACCAGGGTGGTCAGGGAGAGCTGTCCGCCAGGCTCGTGTCCTTCCAGGACGAGGGGACTCAAATTGGCCCTGGCGGCATAGATGGCGGCCGTCGAACCGGCGCAGCCCGAACCCAGAATGATCACCTTGTACACGGAATCGCCCCTCCTCTCAGGAGCGGCGGTTTCCTAACCGCCGGACTCCCACATAGCAAAGCGGCGACGGAAGAATGGGCGATTGGAAATCGCCCCTCCTTCGTCGAATCGGCGAATTTCCTCATGTTCAACAGATCTTCCCCGCCTCTGCGCCCCATACGGGACACCCGCTTCAGCGCGAGGTAGGATAAGGTAACGCGCCATGGCTTGGCAACGGAACCGCGGAGCCAGAGGCCGCTCTCGCGGGTGACGCTGAGGCCAGCCGCGTCCGAGGCAGGGAGACTGAGTCGATGTTCGATCAAGACTGGCTGATTCCACTCAAGACGGCTTGGCAGTCTCTGGCCCAACTGTCATTGGAGCGAATCTTGTGGGCGCTCCTGATCGCCGTGGCCGGTCTGTTGTCGGCCCGCCTGGTGGACAAGTTTGTCACCAAGCTGCTCTACGGATGGACTCAGCTCACCGAGACCAAACTGGACGATCTCATCATCGAGCAACTCCACCGCCCGATCAGGCGGAGCGTCGTTCTCATCGGTTTCTACGTTGCCATCCTGGTGTCCGGTTTGCCCGAAAACGTGGCGAGTTTTTTGGCGCACCTGCTCCAGACCCTTTTCGTCCTGATCTGTCTGTTTGCCGCTATGCCCCTCGCCAGCATCGTCTTCCGTTGGATGAGCCGCCATGAAACCCGGTTTGAGGCCGTCCAGCCGGCAAGCTTGCCCCTTTTTTCCATCGGCAGCAAGGTCGCGCTCGTCGGCGCCGCCGTCTATCTGGGCATGCTCGCCTGGGAGATCAACGTTGCGGCCTGGGTGGCTTCCGCCGGGATCATGGGACTCGCCGTCGGTTTCGCCGCTCGCGACACCCTGGCCAACCTATTCGCGGGGGTTTCCATTCTCGCCGACGCCCCCTACAAGATCGGCGACTACATCGTCCTCAACCCGGGAAACCAACGAGGCATGGTCACGCAGATCGGACTTCGCAGCACCCGCATCCTGACGCGTGACGACATCGAGATCACGATTCCCAACGCCGCCATCGCCAATTCGACTCTGGTCAACGAGAGTGGTGGGCCCGCGATCCACCAGCGGGTTCGCCTGCGGGTCTCCGTGGCGTATGGATCGGACGTGGACCAGGTGCGCGACCTGCTCCTGGCCGTGGCGGAGGAGGAACCCCTGGTCCGCCCCGAACCGGCGCCCCGGGTGCGGTTCCGCCAGTTCGGGGACTCGGGACTGATCTTCGAGCTGCTCTGCTGGATCGCGGAGGCGGAACTGCGGGGCCGGGCCATCGACGCCCTCCACACCCGGGCCTACAAGATCCTGGGCGACGCCGGAATCGAGATTCCCTTTCCCCAACAGGACATCAATATCCGGCAGGCGCCGTAGGGGTATCCGGGAAATCGGCACCACCATCAGCGACCTGTTTCGGTGGGACCGAAGAGGGCGCCCACAAGGTGTACGGCGCCCCTACCCTACTATGCAATCTGTCGAGCCCAGCGGGTCAGACCGCATCGAACTCGGACAACTTGACGGGGCGGCCTTCCCGGGCCGACCGGTCGGCCGCGAACACCACCTTGTGGCTCTCCCACGCTTCGCGGACCCCGGTCAAAGGCATGGCGCGGCCCTCTCGAACGCTGTCCACGAAGGCCTGGAACTGGGGCTCGTACGGATGGTGGCTCACGTCTCCCGAATCGATCAACTGGGTCTCCAGAGTGCTCCAGGCCTCCTTGCTCAAACCTTTCAATTTTGCACTGTAGATCCGGTTGTCCAGCAGGCTGCCTTCGCTCCCCACCAAGTGGATGTGGAAGTAGTACGGCTGGAGGCAGTCCACCACCGAGGCGACCTTGCCCAACCGGCCGTCCTCGAACTTGAGCAGGGTGACGCTGGTGGTGTCGTACTCGTAGGGAGAGAATAATGAGTTCGAGGATCGATTTCCGTGGGACACCACCTCCTCGACGCGGCCCCCCATGAACATCAGCAGCCCGTCCAAGGCGTGGCACCCGGCCGTGAGCAGGCTGCTTCCCGCATACCTCTTCTTGACGTTCCACTCGAACTGCCCATACCAGGGTCCGATGCCGTGGTAGTAGTCCACCTCCGCGTAGTGGATCCGGCCCAGGAGACCCTCCGAAATACAGGACTGAATCATGGTGAAATGCTCGCTGAAACGGCATTCGAAACAGACGCAGACCCCGACGCCGGCCTCTTCGATGGCCTGCTTCATGGCCGCAAGATCCTCGACCGTCAGACAGAGGGGTTTCTCGATGATGAGGTGCTTGCCGGCCCGGGCCGCCGCGATGGACTGCTCGGCGTGGAGATGATGCGGGGTGCAGATGTCTACGACGTCGATTTCAGGATCGGCCAACATCTCGTCGTAGCTACCGTAGACCTTCAGCGGGACGCCGTACGTGGCCTCCAGTTCCGACTCGTCCAGCCGGCGCCTGGAGGAGACGCCGCCGACACGCGCCCCCGAGACTGTCTTGAAGGTTTCGATGTGGGCTCCTGCGACCCATCCCAGCCCCACGATTCCGACGTTCAATTCGCTCATTTTCACTCCCTCCCGGTCTGATGGGATCGAACCCGCTCCGCTGATGTCCGCTCCCTGCAAGTCCTGAGCCTCAGGGCACAAGAGATTGGACGATATCTGCTATATTTGGTCCTTAAACCGGAAAAAACAACCGGAAAAAGTTGCAAAGGACTCCCCGATAGCGAAACTGTGGAGACGCGGAAGCCCATCCTTCAGATGACGACACCGGGAATCGTCACCCAATCCCGTCCACGCTCCGCCATCCGGTCAGCCGGGATCGGACTCCTGCCCGTCCTGGGCATCCTGGCCGGGCTGACCGCCCTGACACTCGCCGGCCTGTACGTCAACGACCGCTTCCAGACACTGGAAGAACGGATATCCGTGAATCGGGAGTACCTTCACGCCGAGCGGGAGGAATTGAAGCGTCTCAGTTCACGGTTGCTGGGCCTCAGCGGCGATTCCCAACGCTTGGAGGGGGAACTGGAAAAGGAGGACCAGAAGCTGCGGAACGCCGTCAGGTCCAGCTTTCAGCAGGCTCGAAAGAGAATCGAGGAAAGCCGCGGGGACATCGAGAAGCTGAGTGCCGCCCTGGAGGCCCTGGCCGGCACCGTGGAACAACTGAACCAGAGCCATCTGGAGACCGCGGACCAGTCCCAGGCCCGGCACACGGAGACGGAGAAGAATACCGAGTCCAACCGGGTGGCCGTTGAGAACCTCCGGTCTCGAGTGTCGCGGATCCAAGGCCAATTGGGGTCACACCTGGAACGGCTGAACGGGCTGGGCAAGACCCTGGAGGGACTCGCCACCCAGATACAGTCGGTCGAAGAAGCCGGAAAGAGTACCGTGGTTTCGTTGGATTCCAACCTGCAGGCCCTGTCGGAACGGGTCAGGCTCGCCCTCAGCGACGTTCGCGCTCGCCTGGACGACCTGTCCACCCGGTTGGACCGGCAGGGCGGCCAGGAGGCTTTTTAGTCAGTCGACCGTCACCCACTCCAAGTTCCGCGCGGAATCGAGAACCGCCTCCTGGGTTTTCTGGGTGGCCAGCGCCTCCCGGAAGCTGGGGTGGGTCCCCTCACCCGAATCCAACCCCTTCAAGAAATCGGCCAATGCGTTGATGAAGGTGTGCTCGTAACCGATCACGCAACCCGGAACCCACCAATTCTTCATGTAGGGGTGCTCGAACGCCGTCACCATGATGGTGCGCCAACCCTGGAGGTGAGACGGGTCGTCGTGGTTGAAGTACTGCAACTGGTGCATGTTCTCCAGGTCGAAGTAGAGCGATCCCTTCTCTCCGTTGACCTCGAACGAGTTCTTGTTCTTTCGTCCGCGAGCGTACCGGGTGGCTTCGAAGGTTCCGTTGGACCCGTTTGAAAAGCGGGCCATGAAGGTGCAGACGTCGTCGATCTCCACCGCCTTCCGCTCCGTCGGGCTCCCCTGCACCGGCCGCTCCTTGACGAAGATCTCCGTCATCCCGGACACCGATTCGATGGGGCCGTTGAGCCAGATCGCCGTGTCGATGCTGTGGCTCGCCAGATCGCCCGAGACCCCGGCCCCGGCCACCTCCTTCTCGAGGCGCCAGAGCGTGGGACCGCCCAGCGGAACGTCCGCCGAAATGGTCCAGTCCTGCAGGTAGGTGGAACGGTAGTGGAAAATTCGTCCCAGCCGGCCCTCATCGATCATCTGACGGGCCAGCGTGATGGCCGGAACCCTGCGATAGTTGAACCAGACCATGTTGGCGACCCCCGCCGCCTCCACGGCCTCCACCATCTGGACGCCCTCATCCACATCGATGGCCAGCGGTTTTTCGCACAGCACCATCTTGCCCCGGCTCGCGGCGGCCAGCGCGATCTCATGGTGGGTGTTGTTGGGGCTGCAGATGTCGATGATGTCGATGTCGTCCCGCTCCACCAGGCGCCGCCAGTCCGTCTCCGTTGATTCCCAGCCCCAATTGCGGGCGAAGGGCTCCAACTTGTCCGAATTCCGGGCCGCCACCGCCTTGAGCGCAGGGGTATGGTCCAGATCGAAGAATTGGCTGACCTTCCGGTAAGCGTTGGAGTGGGCCCGGCCCATGAAGCCGTAGCCGATCATTCCTACGTTCAGCGTCTTTTTTGCCATCACCTCTCTCCGCGTCCGCCGAGACCGGCTCGCTCATCCCACCGACTTGACGAGCCGATGCCCTCAATCCGTCGTGTAGAGAGAGTACGCCCGCACCGATCCTGCCCGCAAGCCCGCTCGGGTGGCGGCACGGCGCCGCCGGGTGGGATAATCGGGATCGTCCCCGGACTGGGAGATCTGGCGATCATGCGGGGTGGGATAATCGGGACCGTCCCCGCTCTGGGAGATCTGGCGATCATGCGCGTGGGAATGAATCTGCTCCTCTGGACCACTGAAGTCGGACCGTCCCACCGGGATCTCCTCAGGAAGATTCGCGACTGGGGGTTCGACGGCGTCGAGATTCCCATTTTTTCGCCCCATCCGCAGCGCGCACGGGAACTCGGCCTGCTTCTGGACGATCTGGGACTGGAGCGAACCGCCGTCACCGTCGTTCCGCCGGACGCCAATCCTATACACCAGGATCCATCCGTCCGGGCCAAGGCCCTCGAGTACCTGAAGTCGGTGGTGGAGGCCTGCCATCTGGCCGGAATCCGTCTCCTCGCGGGCCCGCTTCACTCCCCTGTCGGTCTCCTGGCTGGTCGGAGCCGCACCCGGGAGGAATGGCGATGGGCCCTGGAGATCCTGCAACAGACGGCGGACCTGGCCCGATCCAGCCGGATCACGCTGGCATTGGAATTCCTGAACCGGTTCGAATCCTATTTTCTGAACTGCGCAAAGGACACGGTCGAGTTCACCACTCAGGCCGATCGGCCCAATCTGGGGATTCTGTACGACTCCTACCACGCCCACCTGGAGGAGAAGAACGTCTCCGCGGCGATTCGCACGTGTGCGGGCGCACTTCGGCACGTCCACATCAGCGAGAACGACCGGGCGACCCCGGGAGAGGGTCAGGTCCGCTGGAGCGAGACCTTCGACACTCTCAAGGACGTCGGGTATGCGGACTGGATGGTCATCGAGGCCTTCGGACAGGCGATGCCGGAACTGGCCGCCGCCACCTGCATCTGGCGGCGCATGTTCCCGTCGGAAGAGCACCTGGCGCGGAATGGCCTGGAGTGGATCCGCTCCAACTGGGACTGCTAGCCGTCCCGGAAACGATCGGCCGTGTCCTGCGGCTCGTATCCCAGGTCCCTCCGGGCGTTTTCCAGTGACCGGTAGTTCCAATGGTTGTCGGACACCACGTAGTAGATCCCGAACTTCAGGTCCTCGGGCGCATCGATGCAACGGCGGATCATCTGGGCGATGTCCGCGTGACTGCACCAGACCGAGAAATCCCGAACCTCGTTGGGACGGTCGTTGAGGTGGACGCGGCCGATGCGGAGACAGACCATGGACAGGCCCCACCGGTCGGAGAAGAAGCGGGCCAAGGTTTCACCGAACTGCTTGCTGCACCCGTAGAGGCCGTTGGCCCGAATCAACGAGGTGTCCAGCAAATCCCAGTTGGTCACCTCTCCGTATCGTCCCTCGACCAGGGCATCGTAGGGCGCATGGCGCTCCCACTCGCTGACGGCGGCCCCGCTGCTGGCGAATATAACCCTTTCCACGCCGGCCGCCCGGGCCGCTTCGAACACGTTGTAGGTGCCGACGATGTTGTGCGGAAGCACGTCTTCCCAGGTGGGGTCCCCCTGAGCCATGGCGGCCAGGTGGACGACGGTCTCCACTCCCTCGAAAGCCGGCCGGATGGCACCCAGATCCGCAATGTCCGCCTGCAGGCAGGGGAGTCCCTCCACCGGGCGCCGGTTCAAGGCGCTCAGCTGGTACAAATCTCCCAGTTCCCGCCGGCAGACCTGCCCGATGAGTCCGCTCATGCCCGTAATCAACACTCTCTTCTTGGCCATGCCGCGATTCTACCGCAGGGACTCCCGACTTCGCCCCCCGGGTTCTGCCGCTGGTTTTCATTGCCACTTCCAGCCCCTATGATAGGCTCTCGTCTCAACGCCCAATTGAATCGGCATCCGGCGAACGGGAGCGAATGCATGTTTCGAAACAAGATCCTCGAAAGAATCAAGAGAGGCGAGAAGGCCCTGGGCCTGTTCATGTCGGACCCTTCCGAAGAACTGGTGGAAATGGCCGGGCGCATGGGGCTGGATTTCGTCGGATTCGACGGCCAACACTCTCCCCTCACCCCGGAGCGGGTCGGCACCCTGTGCACCATCGCCGACGGGTTCGACATCACCCCCACCATGCGCGTTCCCGACGGCAACGAAAGCACGCTCCTGTCCTATCTCGACCGTGGAATTCGCGGCATCACCGTCCCCAATATCCAAACCCGGGAAGAAGCCGAATCACTGGTCAAATTCGCCTATTTCGCCCCGCTGGGCCTGCGCAGTTCCACCAGCTACCGCATGGTCATGAACCAGGAGGGGAAGGACCGCAACACCCTCTTCCAGGAAGTCAACGCCAACCTGATGATCGTCCCCCAACTGGAGAGCGTGACTTCAATCCGGAATCTGGACGAGATCCTCAAGGTGGAGGGAATCGACTATTTGGGAGGGGGTCCCGAAGACATGGCCCAGTCCATGGGCATTCCGGGCCGGCACGACGACCCCAGGGTGGCCGAGATCTACAAGGAGATGGAACGGAAGGTCCATGCCGCCGGAAAGTTCATGGCGGGAGACTACATGGAGTCGGTGAACGTCTTCTGGAACGTCAAGGGCGCATTGGAGCAACTGCTCGAGAGCCGCGGACGCCGCTCCCGCATGACCTGGTAGTCAGGCCCCACCCCGTGAAGTACGTCCTGAATCTGCCCATCGCAGGCCCCTTGGCGGATCCCCGCAGCCTCTCGGCCCTGGCTCGATCCGCCGAGGCCCACCGAATCGACGTCATCTCCTCCAGCGAGCGCCTGGTCCTGCCCCGATCCGTCGAGACCCGATACCCGTACGGCGCCACGGGCAAGTTTCCCGGGGGGACCGGCGGCCAGAAGTGCCTGGAGATGCTGACCACCCTGGCCTTCCTCTGCGGCCAGACATCCCGGGTCCGCATCCTGACCTCGGTGCTGGTTCTGCCCTACCGGGACCCGATCCTGGCGGCCAAGATGCTGGCCACCCTGGACGTTCTTTCCCAGGGCCGGCTCATCGTGGGCTGCGGCGTCGGCTGGATGCGGGAGGAGTTCGAAGCCCTGGACCTGCCGGTCCGATTCCAGGACCGGGGCCGCGCCTCGGACGAGTATCTGAGGGGCATGCAGGAACTCTGGTGCAGCGACAACCCCCGGTTCCAGGGCGACCACGTCCGTTTTTCCGGGATCGAATTCCATCCCAAGCCGGTGCAGCGTCCTCACCCGCCCCTCTGGTTCGGTGGAGAGAGCCCCGCGGCCCTCCGGCGCGTGGCCCGCTTCGGAGACGGGTGGATGCCCATCGCCGGAAACCCGCGCCATCCGCTGGACGACGACCGCCAACTCGCCCAGGCGATCGGAAGACTCCGTCGATTGGTGGAGGCCGAAGGCCGCGATCCGGACAAGATCCACGTCCGATTCGGCGGGGGGTGGAAAGAGTCCCCAAGCCGGGGCCCGGGCGGAGAGAGGCTGTCCATGAGCGGCACGGTCCAGCAGGTGGCCGCAGACATCCGCCGCTACCAGGATCTGGGAGTCGACCATCTGGGAGTGGGCCTGCTGACCGATGACCTGTCCGAGAGCCTGGAACGGATCGAGCGCTTCATGACCGGTGTCGCGCCCTTGGTTTAGCAGTCCGTGGAGAAAGTCCCATGAGCACCGAGACCGTTCCTGCGCCCGCCGGACAAGGCGCTATGGGCGCGCATAC
>JAPOYZ010000457.1 GCA_026706325.1 Candidatus Aminicenantota bacterium | reverse complement strand
CCTCGATCCGCTTGTTGACGCTGTGATCCCAGGGCCCCACCATGAGCTTGGTCCCTTCGCGGGCCGCCTTTGACCCCCCCTCCTTCCGGAACCCGTTGAAGTTGCGGAAGTTCTCGCGCACCAGGTTGTCGTACCAACCGGTGATGAAATAGGCGGGCGCCTTGATCTGCCCGTACTTCTCCTTGACCCCGTAGCTCTTCCAGTAATCGTCGTACGTGGGATGCTTGATCCAGGTCCTGAACCAGGGCAGATCCGCGATGTCGTCCAAAGCGGTGATCAGGGGAAGACGCCAGAAGAACTTGTTCCAGTCGAGAATGGGATTCTCGGTGATTCCTGGGCCGTGCAGAAACTGCATGGTGTGGCCGGCCCAGAAGAAACCGGCCACGAAGGTGACGTTGAGCTGCATGACGCCGTCGTTGTAGAGGTGGCCGTAGTTGGACTGCTGGCAGACCGACGGGACCATGCACTTGAGGTACTTGCTGGCGTAGACCGACGGCATGACCTGGGTGAACCCCGGATAGGAATACCCGAAGGTCCCCAGATTCCCGTCGCACCACTCCTGCTGGCCGATCCACTCGTGGGTATCGAAGCCGTCCTTGGGATCGTTGACGTAAGGATCCCATTCCCCTCCGGAATCGTGCCGGCCTCTCAGATCCACCAGTACGGCCGCATATCCGCGCTTGGCGAAGTAGAGGGCGTGCTCCATGTCGTTGCCGCCTCTCATGTTGTTGTAGGGCGTCATCAGGAGCACGGCGGGAAACTTGCCCGGAGCGTCGGGACGGTAGACGTCCGCCGAGAGATGGACGCCGTCCCGCATGGGAACCGGATTGTGAATCTTGAACTTCACCTGGTACTGAGGTTTCGACCGCTCGTTTTGACCCACTGCGAGCACCATGGTTGCGCCCAGAAGAATGGGCAGGATCAACAGGACCGGCCGAAAGCTCCCGGAAAGCATGTTTTCAACTTCAGAAAGCATAGCTTCAACTTCTCCTTGGATTCGGAACCCGTTAAGGCCGACTTGGCGACAGTTCTCTTTTCCGGGGCGTCCACCGGTTGCTAGAAATCGATATCCAGGCCGAATTGCAGATGCCGCGAATTGCCGGCGTTGCCCATCGTTGCAAAGGCTCCCCCGGTGAACAGAGTATTGGGGAGATCGAAATTCGTGTGGTTCGTGATGTTGAAGAAATCAACACGAAATTCGACCCGGGCCCTCTCCTGCGCCACGTGCCAGGACTTCCAGATCGAGAAGTCGACCGTGGTCCAACCGGGACCGTCAATGACGTTGCGTCCGGCGTTTCCGAAACGGTAGACGCCCGTATCCGCCGGATTCGGCACCCGCGTAAATGCCCTGGTGTTGAACCACTGCTGGGCGTTGCGCGGCGCCCCGCTGTTGGGGTCCCCGGTGAGATCGGGCCGATTGGCTCCGCCCGAGTTGTCGGGGTCGAAGGGGCTGGCGACATCCACCGCCCCCGACGAGGAAAAGGTCCCGATGCTGCTGATGTTCCAATCACCCAGGATGGCTCCCGCGAGTCCGTGGCCGGACCCTCGCATGATGGGGATCTGGTAGACGAAATTGTAGACGAACCGCTGCCGGTAATCGGAAGAGCTGCGTCCCCATTCGGCGGCACAGTCGAAGGGATTCCTCTTCACGCTGTCGCCCAAATCGGCGAACAGGTTGTTTCCACCGCAGTCGAGCCACTTGGAATAGACGTAGGAAATATTCCCCAGGAAACCGTTGCTGAATCCTTGCTTCAGATTGACTCTCATACCGTGGTATGAGGAGTTGGCGGTAGGCTGCCTCCAGCCGACCGTCGCCCAGTTCTGATAGGGCCTTCGAGCCACGCGGCTGCCGGGACCGGGAGGGGCCTGGTTCAGATTGCCGTCCCGAATCAGCTTGGTGCCCTTGTTGCCGATGTAACCGAGTTCGAAGACGGCCGTCTGCGAGAGAGCCTGTTCCACGGTGACGTTGTACTGCTGGTTGTAACCGTGAGCCCAATCCGCCTGAAATCCCTGCCCCGTCGACGACGGAATTCCGGAGCCCTCGGGGAACGGCCGGTCGATGGTGAAGACGGGAACCCCCGACTCGTCCAACTGATTCACGAAGGTCTGCTGATTCACGAAGGGCTTGTTGAAGCGGACCCGCTGCATGTAGAAGGTGTCGAAAGGCGTGTAGAAAATGCCGTAGCTGGCTCGAATGACCGTCGCGTTTCCGCCGAAGGGGCGCAGTGCCAGCCCGACCCTGGGGGCCCAGTTGTTCAGGTCGCGCGCCTGAAGCAGCCTTCCGTGGGGCCAGCTCGCGTCCGAGATCAAGGGATCGAGCATCCGCTCGGCCACGCCGTATGCGTCCGGCAAGGCGTAGTGGGAAGCGTCGGTGGGGCGGGGAGAGCCGACCAGGACCAGCAATCCCGAACTTGGATCGAACTGGGAGATCCGGTCTCTCGAATCGGTATAGGGGGAGAAGTAGTCCCAGCGAAGCCCCAGATCCAGGGTCAGATTGGAACTGACCTTCCAGGTGTCCTTGAAATGGACGCTGACGTTGTTGTGGCTGTAGTTTCCGAAACCGTCCTCCCGGCCCGTGATGGCCGTCCGGTGATAGCCGAGCATCAGATCCGCCATGGAATAACCGGTGTAGAAGGGACCGAAGATGAAGTACCCGTTGGGTATCGGTTGGGATCCCCCGTTCTGCTCTCTCTCCCGCCACTCGCCACCGAATCCGAGGGCGTGGGAACCCACGTTCCACGAAATCGTGTCGCCGGCGAGATAGGTGTTGTCCACCCGGTTGTTGGGAGCGTTCAGGAGGGTGCCGGTCCGGCTGAACCCGGAAGCGGCAACCCACGGATTGTACTGAAACAGAGTCGACGTCCCTTCGATTCCCAGGAGCTTCGGAACCGGCGTGCCGTAGATCTCATCCTCCAGCGTCTGCGTCATGCGGTTCACGCCCAATTTCAGCTCATTGACCGCCGACGCTCCCATGACCTTGGTCCAACCGACTCGCGCGTTGTGGGCGGGAGTGGCGAAGATGTCGTTGTAGTCGGGGAGCTGGTGCAGGAACTTGTTGTAGCGAAGGACGCGGTCCTGCTTGTCGTAGATGTAACGGACGTAGACGTTGTCCGAGTCCGTGACGCTGTGGTCCACGCGGAAGACGAACTGGTCGAATACCTGCTCCTGCACGCGGCTGGGCAGGATGTTGTTGGCGAGTCCGGGGCGATCGGGCACCGGCCACAACGGCATGACCTCACCCACACCGAACATCATGTTGCGCGCCACCGGATGGATCCGGTTCTCCGGGATGATGTTGCCCGGGAAAGGATCGCCGGTCAGCGGATCCCTGATCACCGTTCCGGGAAGTATCTCGGAGAAGTCCCCGTTTCTCATCTTCATGGTGGGAACGCTGGCCGGACGAGTGAGGGACTTGTTCTCCCGGGTCCCCTGGTAGTTGAAGAAGAAGAAGGTCTTGTCCTGGACGATGGGCCCCCCAATGGAGGCTCCGAAGATGTTGAACTGTAGGATGGGAACCTCGGACAGCCCCTCCCGGACCCGGCTTTCCCGGG